>JANRMC010000264.1:0-5463 GCA_033761915.1 Flavihumibacter sp. | reverse complement strand
TTATGTAAAAGAGGGCGTGGAAACCTTTACAAAAAGAATAAGCAATTATTACCCGGTGCAATGGCAAATAATGGCGCCACCCAAAAACGCCGGACAACTCAGCGAAGCAGCACTGAAGAAAAAGGAAGGCGAACAGGTTTTAAACCTGCTGGATAAAGACGATTACCTGGTATTGCTGGATGAAAGAGGCAAAGCCTTATCGTCGGTTGCATTGGCCAGTTTTATAGAAACCCGTGCCAATGAAAGTACCAAACAGGTGGTGTTTTTAATTGGCGGTGCCTTTGGGGTGGATGAAACAGTTTTTAAGCGGGCCCAGTTTAACTGGTCTTTGTCTAATTTAGTTTTTCCGCATCAGCTGGTTCGGTTAATTTTGGCCGAGCAGGTGTACCGGGCCTGCACCATTATAAGAAACGAAAAATACCACCATACCTGATGATAGTATCTGCCACACTCATAATTGTAATAGTAACCGTTGCCGTATCGCTGGCCGGTTTCAGCAATCAAAAATTGATTAATGATTTAATATTTTACCCGCCGGCCGTGGCACAACAAAACCAGTGGTACCGTTTTTTTACCTGCGGTTTTATACATGCAGATTTAGGGCACCTTGCATTTAATATGCTTGCCCTGTATTTGTTTGGCCGTTATTTGGAAGAAGATTTCAGTTTTATTTTTGGCAGCAAAGGCACACTGCTTTATGTATTAATGTATTTGTCTGCTTTGTGGTTTTGCCTGCTACCCACTTATAAAAAAAATATTGACAATCATCATTACCGCAGTCTGGGTGCCTCGGGTGCAGTATCTGCCGTGGTGTTTGCATCCATTGTATTAAACCCGCTCAATAAAATTGGTTTCTTTGTAATACCACCCATTATACCGGGTTTTATTTTTGCCCCGGTTTACTTAATTATTTCTCAGGTACTGGAGAAAAGACAAGCCGACAATGTAAACCACTCTGCCCATATTTGGGGCGCTTTGTATGGCATGGCGTTTTTAATTGTTGCTGCCTATGCTTTTTCAGATTACAAAGTGGTGAGTATGTTTATAGAGCAGGTAAAGGGGTATTTAAACTAAACGCAACTCCGTTATTGTTTTTGTGGCCGGTGTAATTTTAAAGCGATCGTCTATTCGGTGGCCCACCACCCATACAATGCGCTGATCAGACACCACCACCCACACGGCTTCTTTATCCGTTTTAGAAAGTTTCTGATCTATAAAAAAACGGGCCAGCTTTTTTTTCTTTTTCATACCCAGCGGGTAAAAATAATCGCCCATTTTCCACCTTCTTACCAGCAACGGAAACTTCAGCAGTTTTGCATCTACTGCGGCAATGGTGTTTTCTTTTTTTATCTTATAGCCATCGGCGGGTAATTGCTGCAGTTGCAGGGTTTGTTGTTCTAAATAACAAACTGTTTCTTCCGCTTCAATAATACTGGTAGCAGCGGTGCCTGCTGTTGCAGCAGCAACAATTAGCCAGCGGCGGTTTTTAATAATGCGGTGCGTGGCAGAAGCCACATATTTACCGGTATCGCTATTTAAAAGGTTCTTAATATCGGGCACCTGCTGCGGCGTAAAACCAAAGGGTGCTGTTAATTCATATATAACTGTATCCAGCGGGGTGGTTTTTTGCAGTTTTAATACGGGTATATGCCATTCATTACCGCGGGCATACAGTAGTTTCTTTTTATGGGTGTTTATTGCCTGCTGGTAAAGCTGCTCAATTTCTGCAAAGCGTTTCAGGTTTTCGGCAAGGTTTTCTTCTGCCTGAGGATATACTT
The DNA here is from genome assembly GCA_033761915.1 of Flavihumibacter sp. Lineage (GTDB taxonomy): Bacteria > Bacteroidota > Bacteroidia > Chitinophagales > Chitinophagaceae > JACMLD01. The sequence continues at coordinate 3,685 of JANRMC010000264.1, read as the reverse complement.
TTTTTATACCCGGAATTAACTGGTTACGAAAATAGTTGCGGGTGTATTTATCTGAAGCGTTTGAAGAGTCTTCAACAAATGATAATCCATGCTCTGCTGCGTAATTAACCAACTGTTCTTTGGTTGCAAACAATAAAGGCCGTACTAACCAGTTGCGTGTTTCAGACTGCGGCTGAATTCCTTTTAACCCACGAATGCCGGTGACTTTAAAAAAGTTCATCAGCATGGTTTCAATACTATCATTAAGATGATGTGCTGTTGCAAGGTACGTACGACCAGCAGTAGAATCTATATTTACATGCCAGCCTGATTTTACAGATTCATTTTTATTCCAGTTAAGGTTATAATCACAAAGCAACTGATAAAACCAATTATAACGCAACTCTCTTGCGGCCACCTGTATGCTTAGTTTGTTGGCTGCGGCATAATCGGCTGTATCAAAACGCTGCACCAAAACTTCTGTATTATAATTTTGCCCCACTTGTTTTACAAAAGCTTCGTCTCTTTCGCTCTCGGCTCCTCTTAATTGAAAATTACAATGGGCTATTACAAAACGATAACCCGCTTTATAACAAAGATGGCAAAGCACTACAGAATCTACCCCGCCGCTTACGGCCAGTAATAGTTGATCTGTTTTGGCAAACAGATGTTGTTCTTTAATATATTTTTCAAATGCCTGCTGCAATATCATACCGTTGTTTCTCCGCTAAATAGTTTTAATAAAATATAAATACCACTTGCCAGCATTGCAATTACCCCGGCAATAATAAACAAATAATGCACCCATGCAGTAGTTAAAAAACTTTTTATAATAAACTGCTCAGGCTCATTTTCATTATAAATAACGGTAACCTTGTCGCCCTGTTTTAATCCGCTGCTGTAAAAACTAATTGTTGCTTCTTGCGTAATCCATTGTTGTTTGTTGGTTACAAAACGTATTACCGGTGTTGGGCTTTCGGCGGGCTCGCCTATCCATGTTTCATTGCTACCTGCAAATTCAAATACAATGCCTTCTGCTGTTATGCCATTTTGTATAATTTTTTTGTATGCCTTTTGATATTTTACACCAAGGCAAGTAGACACCAACCCTCCAATAAAAAACAACACCGGTTCTATAATTAATGGCAACATGCTTTATTTTTTTGAAATGATGCTTTTTGCCCTGCTGCTGAAGAGTGCGACCCTTCGGTAAACTCAGGGTAAACTGCCACGCCTTGTTGCTTAAAGCACTACCGATGAACTCCCGCTTTGCGGGATTAAGTCGGCACTGCTATTCGTTCCTCATAGCGTTGCCGCTAAAACGAGCGTGGCAACGATGACGCTATGAAAAACCACCGCCGGCTACAAAAAAATACTACCTGAACTGTATGGCTTTAACGGGCTGTATTTTTCTTACAATGATGGTGGGTATGAGCAGCACCAGCAAACACACCACAAACACCCCCAGGTTTACCACCACAAAATGCCACCACTCTGTTTCTATTACCGCTTTTGAAATATAATACATTTCTTCCTGCAGCTTTATTATACCATACCGTTGCTGCAGCCATATTAACAGCAGGGCCAACAAATTGCCCAGCAAAATACCAGCACCGGTTATAAAAGCACCCTGGTATAAAAAAACACCCTGCACCGTTTTATTGGGGGCACCCAGCGCTTTTAACACACCCACCATGCGGGTTCTTTCTAATACCAGTATAATTAAACAGGTTACCAGGTTTAATACGGCAACAATGGTCATAATAATTAATACCAGTAAAATGGTTTTGTTTTGCAGCCCCAGCCAATCAAAAATATTGGGATATACTTCTTTAATGGTATGGCTGTTCCACTCTTTGGGCAGCTGGTAAAAAATGGTTTCGTTTACCGCATCCATTTTTTTATAATCGTCAATAAAAATTTCGTAGCCGCCAATTTGGTTGGGTTGCCAGTTGTTAAGGCGCTGCACCAATCGTAAATCGCCCAGCGCAATCAGTTTATCGTACTCTTCAATACCTGTTTTATAAATACCACAAATGCTTAGCTTGCGGGCACGGGGGGCTGTGCCATCGTTTTGTATAAAATATATCAGCAACGCATCGCCCAGTTTTACCTGCAGTTGGCTGGCGGTGCTGGCAGATAATACAATTTCATTGCTGTAACCACTATCGGGGTATTGCATCCAGCGGCCCTGCTGTAAAAAGGGTTGCAGTTGCTTAAAGTTATAATTGCTTTCAACTCCTTTAAACAAAATGCCTTCAATAGTCTCACTGGTTTTTAAGATGGCATTTTTGGTGGCAAAGCTGTTAACGCTGGTAATGTTGTTGGTTTGCTGCAGCACCTGCACCACCGTATCGTTTTTTTCTATGGGCAGTTCTTCTGCCACAGCCACCCGTTGCGGCTGAAAATGCTGCACCCTTAAATGCCCCCAAAAATTAAATATCTTCTGGCTGATGGTTTGCTGAAAGCCGTTGGTAACACCAAAAGCCACAATCATAACCGCCACACTAAGTATGGTAGCCACCATGGCCAGCCGTATTATAAAACGGCTGAAAGAATGTTGCTGGTTAAATGCTACGCGGCTGGCAATAAAAGCGGCTAATTGCAAACTGTATTGTTTAATGGTTTCAAAAATAAACTACCTGTGCAGATTTTTAGGGTTTTTATACTTTTTTTGGCCAACTTTATGCACCACAGTCACCGTCATACAACAATGAAAACATTTTACAGCCTCTTACTGGTGTTTGCCACCCTGCATGCCGCGGCACAGGTGCCCGATAAAATTATGCTGCCCACTATTAAAAATGTGCAGCTGCATGGCACCGGCAACCAACTGGCCTACCCCATTATTAGCTTGGGTGCCACCGGTGCATTAGAACTGCATTTTGACGATTTAAATGTCGGCACCCGTAATTACAGCTATACCTGGCAACTGTGCAACAGCAACTGGCAACCCGCCATACTCAGTTCTTTTGATTTTATTAAAGGCTTTTCTCAAATGCGCATTACCACCTACCGCAACTCATCGGTGGCCTTTGTAAAATACACCCACTACACCGCCACCCTGCCCGATAGAAACTGTGCCCCCTCCCGCTCTGGCAACTATTTATTAAAAGTGTTTGCCGATGGCGATACCAGCAAACTGTTATTTACCCGCCGCGTTTTGGTGGCCGATGAAAAAGCCAGTATTGGCGCACAGGTGCAGCAACCTTTTAATGGCAATATCTTTCGCACCCACCAAAAAATACAGTTTACGGTAAACACCGCCAAGCTTAATTTAATAAACCCCATACAGCAGGTAACGGTTTATATTTTACAAAATTACCGGTGGGATAATGCCATTGCTAACATACGCCCCACTTTTATACGCCAGGGTTCTTTAGAGTTTAACCCCGAGTCCGATGCCGTGTTTGCCGGTGGCCGCGAGTGGCGCTGGCTGGACCTGCGCAGCTTTCGCCAGCAGAGCGACCGCGTGGAGAAAGCCAATTACACCAATACCGGCACCGATATTTTTGTGAAGCCCGATATTGACCGGGTGCAGCAACGCCTGGTGTATTACCGCGATTACAATGGTTTTTTCTTTAACGAAACAGCCGAGGCATTTAACCCCTATTGGCAGGCCGACTATGCCCATGTGCATTTTAGTTTTGTGCCCCCGGGCCAGCAACCCTTTGCCAATAAAGAAGTGTATGTATTTGGTGCCCTT
>JANRMC010000263.1:0-23951 GCA_033761915.1 Flavihumibacter sp. | reverse complement strand
TTCACCACCCACAGTACCTCCGCTTAAACATGGTTGCGTCCCCCACTTCCGCCGACGTGGGCGCCGCAACAATGTTGCCAGATGCACCACTGCCGGTAACCGTAAAAAAAAATTAAAGCGGCACGCTTTTAATTTTTTGTTGTTGCCGTTTCCGTTGTTCAAAATAATAAATACCCTTTGTTATAAAATGGCTCATGGCGGCACCCACCAGCACATCGCTGGCCCAATGCCTGTTTTGGTAAATGCGGGAAAGACCGGTAAGCCCTGCAAGGGTGTAACTAACAATGGGCACCCATTTGGTATGCTTATATTCTAATGCCAGCGCTGTGGCCACGCTAAAGGCAGCACTGGTATGGCCCGATGGAAAAGAAGTAAACTGCCGCCCTCCGGTAAAAGGTGCTTTATAAGAAAAAGAATTATTGGTATATGCCGGTCGTTGCCGGCGCACCAGGGCCTTAGTGCTTACATTAAATAACATGGAAACAGCAAAACTTTTACCTGCGGCCAATGAAGCATGCTCCAGTTTTTTATTTTTTGTAAGCTTGCTGGTTACATACATACCGGCCATTAAAAACATAGGGTAATAGGTGCCGGTAGGTTCAATAATTGTAGCAACCTCATTTGTAAACGGCTGGCGGTTCCGCTGCACAAACTGTTTTATTTCATAATCACCGGCCATTAAAAATGCGGTGCTGCCGGCAATAATGGCCAGGCGTGTATAATCTTTTCGGGTAAAATGTAAAGGCTTGGCAGCTGTATATTTCAATGCATCAAAACCTCCAACTATATAAGCTTTGTTAAGTTTATAGTAAGGGCTGTCTGTTTGTGCAGGCAGGCTGTCTGCTACTGTTTGCGCCCAACAGGTAAAAACTATAACAATTAAAAACAAAGAGAGATAAATTTTTTTATGCAAAAAATGCATTGACTTTTGTTTGTAATGAACAGTAATAAATGCTGCTAAGCAATAGTAAGCTGTTTTTTTTGGTTGCTATTAAATACATACGAGTATTTTTGTGGCAAATACAAATTCATGTCTTTGCATTATAGCGATTACCTGCAGCTGGATAAAATATTGGATGCACAACTGCCCGAAAGTGAAAAATTACAACAACCGGCGCACGATGAAATGCTGTTTATCATCATCCATCAAACCTACGAGCTGTGGTTTAAGCAACTGATGCACGAAGTAAATTCTGTATTAAATATTATGAAGCAGCCGGCTTTAAACGACAACTCACCCGAGCTCCAAACCGTGGTCCATCGTTTAAACCGTTGTGTTACTATTTTAAAAGTGCTGGTTCAGCAGATAGATATTATGGAAACCATGAACCCGATGGATTTTCTCGACTTCAGGGATATGCTGCGGCCGGCTTCAGGTTTTCAAAGCATACAGTTTAAAATTGTAGAAGCGGCGCTGGGCTTAAAATATGAACAACGCTATGGCCAGCAATATTATATTTCTCAATTAAGACCGCAGGAAGTAACGGCCGTAAAAAATGCGGAAGCACAGCAATCTTTACTAGAGCTGGTAAATGAGTGGCTGGAGCGGATGCCATTTTTTAATGAGCCTTCCAACTGGAACGATTTTGAAGGCATAGCTGCTGAAGGCAAACCCATTTACTGGAGTACTTACCAGGCTGCTTTTGAAAACAGTTTGGCAGAAGCAGAGAAAAATAACTCGGGTATTTTTGATACTGTTTTTTTTAATACCGATAATACAGAAAGAACTATTTCTGCAGCAGCCAGCAGGGCTGCTTTGTTTATAATGCTGTACCGTGGCTACCCCATGCTGCAACTGCCGTTTCAATTACTAAACTGTTTATTAGAAATAGATGAGCAGTTAAGTACCTGGCGCTACCGGCACATGAATATGGTGCACCGCACCATTGGCACCCGTATTGGCACCGGTGGCAGCACCGGCCGCGATTATTTAAAAGCAGCCTTAGACAAACATTATATTTTTAAAGAAATAGCACAGCTCACCAGCTTTTTAATAGAAAGAAAAAAGCTGCCCCGGCTTAGCAGAGCCATGGAGCAGCGTTTAGGTTTTGTTGCGTATTAATTAAAACGATCTTCTTTTGTAAACTTCTTGTAGGGCTTCTGAAAAAATGAAAGTATGGTATTGTTAAACTCATCTTTATAAACAATGGGCGTACTGTGGCCAGAGCCGGGCAATATCCATAAATACGACTGTGCAATATTTTTATAAATTAACATGGTGTGTTCTTCTTTAATCACATCATGGTCGCCACCAATAACAAGTGTGGGGCATTTAATTTTTTGAACATCGGTTAAAGGTATATGCGGTTCATCCAGCAGCAGGTGCATTACTTTCCATTGTGCCTGCTCTAAGGCGTTGCGGTTAGGTTTGTTTAGTGAGTTATAGAAAGGCCGCACCATATCCAATACTTCATTGTAAACAGCAGAGCTGTCGGGCCAGAGGTTGGCACCGGTTACAGCCAGCTTTTTTACTTTTTGCGGGTGGCGTATGGCCATCAGTAATCCTTCAATACCACCATCGCTCCAGCCAACAACAAAGGCGCTGTCTATTTTTAATTCAGTAAGCAATGCGGCATAATCATCTGCCATCATTTCATAATTCAAAGAATCTTTAGTGTCTTTTGATTTTCCCTGTGCACGGCTGTCGGCAATAATTACCTGATAGTTTTTTTCAAAAAAAGGTACCTGGTTGCTAAAGTCTGCACCACGGCCTCCGTTGCCATGAATAAACAAAACGGGCTGGCCGCTGCCATATACTTCGTAATACATTTTAAAGCCGCGTATATCAGCATATTTGCCAACTGCTTTATTATTGCCGTATGGTATTTTTGTGTTTTGGGCTATTACTGCTTGTAAGTAGTTAACCATTATAATAAAGCAAATAATTTTTTTCATGTAATGTGGTTTTTTATAAATATACAATAATAATTTATAGGGATTGGATCTGAACCGAAGCGTGTCTTTTTAGTAATACAATTGCCCCGGCTGCTGTAAACGCAGCCCAATAAAACGGAGCCTTATCACCAATACCACTCCATAGCAACCCGGCTATAGTGCTGGCAGATAGTGCCAGCAGGCTTTGCATAGAGCTGTAAAAACCCAGGGCTGTGCCTGTTTTTTCTGCAGTAACAACATTGGTGATAGATGCTTTAATCACTCCCTCTGTTCCGGCAGCATACAAGCCATAAATACCCAGTAAAACGAAGACTGATAAAGTACTTGTTGCCATTGCAAAGCCGGCGTATACAATTACAAAAAGAAATAAACCCATAATAATTACTTTTCTATGCCCCCATTTATCTGCCAGCTTTCCTAAAGGAAAAGAGGTTGCTGCAAAAACAAGATTATAAAAAATATATGCAGCAATAGTGAGTGTATCGCTTTGTGTAATGGCTTTTGTTTTTAATAATAAAAAAACATCTGAACTGTTGCCCAAAGCAAATAATAATAAAGGCTGTATTAATTTTTTATATTCAATGCTGCTTTCTTTCCAATAACTGAGATAACTGAAAAAGCCTTTTTTACTGTTTGTGTTTGCAGTGGGTTTATTTTCTTTAATAAAAAACAATAGTATTACTGCTATTATGCCAGGTATAAACGCCAGATAAAAAAGTGTTTTATAAGCCCCCGGGTAAACGTATAAAAATAAAAGCGCCAGTAAAGGCCCGGCTACGGCCCCTGCGGTATCCATACTGCGGTGAAAGCCAAAAACTGCGGCCCGTGTGGCGGGTGTGGCTGCAGCCGCTAATAAAGCATCTCTTGCAGAAGATCGCAATCCTTTTCCAAGCCTGTCTATGGTTCTTGAAAAAAATATCCAGATAGGCACCGTTAGTAAGGCCATCATGGGTTTTGATAAGGCACTTAAAAAATAACCCCACTGCACAAATGGTAACCGTTGTTTTTTTTCATCACTCAGGTTACCAAAATATCCTTTGCTGATGCCAACTATACATTCGGCCAAACCTTCTAACACACCAATTAATAAAACAGAAAATCCAATTTCTTTTAAATATACCGGTACAACAGGATACAGCAATTCACTGGCCATGTCTGCAAACAAGCTTACAAAAGATAATACCCAAACGGTGCGGTTAATAATGCGCATGTCTGAAGATAACAAAACTTCAACTTTGCTACTACAGTATGGTTGTATACCAGCTGCAGTAAATAACTGCAGCTTCAGTTGCGTCGCACCCTTGTACGGCAAAACAATATTGAACCAGATATATAACGTAAACAAGCAGCCCAAGATAAAAATACAATTACTGCTGCCAACTGTTTTAATGCTAAGCCAAGCACTGTGCTTAAACTGGTATTTATTTAGAATTAAGCATTGTTGCCACAATTGCTGCTGTACAAGGGTGCGACGCAAGGGTGCCGGACAAGGTTACCAGGGCTGGTAGCCACCCCTAAAACCGCCTTTTTTTGGGCCAAAATAATTACCGGGGTTTACGCAATACCCCTTTTGGCCGGGCGTTTAACCGTGGAGTGGTTGGGGAAAAAAACCTTGATGCACAAGGATTTGGCTTTGTTTATTCAAATTATTTCCTCCAATTTTGCATGCATTAAATCCAATTTTCAAATACTGACACTGAAAACATGGGACTCTTTAATTTTTTTACGCAAGAAATAGCTATTGACCTGGGTACTGCTAATACCCTCATCATACATAACGACGAAGTGGTGGTGAACGAACCATCTATAGTTGCTTTAAACCGCAATAACCCTAAAGACGTGCTGGCTGTGGGCAAAAAAGCCCTGATGATGCACGAAAAGACGCATGAAAGCATCCGCACCGTGCGTCCACTGAAAGATGGTGTAATTGCCGATTTTAACGCTGCCGAGCTGATGATCAGGGAGATGATTAAGATGATCTACCCCAAAAAGCCTTTATTTCCGCCAAGCTGGAGGATGATGATTTGCATTCCTTCTTCTATTACTGAGGTGGAAAAAAGAGCGGTAAGAGACAGCGCTGAACAGGCCGGTGCCAAAGAAGTTTACCTGATACATGAACCCATGGCTGCGGCTTTGGGTATTGGTATAGACGTGGAAGAACCCGTGGGTAATATGATTATTGATATTGGTGGTGGTACTACCGGTATTACCGTAATTGCCCTTGCCGGTATTGTGTGCGACCAAAGTATACGTATTGCCGGAGATGAGTTTACGGCCGATATTATGGAGGCCCTGCGCCGCTATCACAGTTTGCTGATTGGTGAGCGTACGGCGGAACAGATAAAAATACAGATTGGCGCTGCCATGAAAGACCTGGACAACCCCCCAGATGATATACCCGTTAATGGCCGCGACCTGGTTACCGGTATACCCAAACAAATTATGGTAAGCTACCAGGAAATTGCTGAAGCATTGGATAAGAGCATTTTTAAAATTGAAGAAGCTATTTTAAAAGCGCTGGAAACCACCCCACCCGAGTTGGCTGGTGATATTTACCGCCGCGGTTTGTATTTAACTGGTGGTGGTGCCTTGCTGCGCGGCCTGGATAAGCGCCTGAGCCAAAAAATAAAGCTGCCGGTACATGTGGCCGATGACCCGCTGAAAAGCGTGGTTCGCGGTACGGGTTTGGCTTTAAAGAGCTACGACCGCTATCCGTTTGTAATGCGTTAATAGAATTGAGCACGTAAGCATAAATAACAAAACACAAACAATTGTCTTAGCAAATTTGCCTGAAGTTTGTTATTTATAGAAAGCAAATAAAAAAACTCCTGTGCGTAACATCTTTCTCTTCATCAGAAGGTTTTCTAATTTCCTCCTTTTTCTGGTGTTGCAGATAATTGCCATTACTTTTTTGGTGCGCTATAATAAAAGCCATGAGGCTGCCTTTATGGGCGTGGCCGGTGAGGTAACGGGTAAAATAAGTGAACGCTATACCAACGTTAACAACTACTTTGGTTTAAAAGAAACCAACGATGCACTGGTAAAAGAAAATACCCGCCTCAGAAACCTGCTGAAAGATAATTACCAATCGCCCGATACCACGCAACGTTTTGTGATAGATTCTATACGGGTGGATTCTTTATTGCGTATTCAGAAATTTAAGTATTACGATGCGCCGGTGGCAGGCAACTTTATCAGCAATCAAAACAACTATATTACTATACACCGCGGGGCTAACCAGGGGGTAAAAAAAGACTGGGGTGTAATAAGTGCCCAGGGCATTGTGGGCCGTGTGGTTAATGTGGGTCCTAATTTTTCGGTGGTTATGAGTGCCCTGCACCGCCAGTTTAGCGTTAATGCCATGCTTAAAAAGGGTGGCGAAAGGGGCAGTGTATATTGGGATGGTGAAAGCCCTTTGTTTTTATACCTGAAAGACATACCTAAAAGTGCGCAGGTGCAAAAAGGCGATACGGTGCTTACCAGTACGGTATCTGACATATACCCGCCGGGTATTATGGTGGGTACTATTGCAGAAATAATTAATGAAAAAAGCAGCAATTTTTATAAACTGAAATTAAAAACAGCCACAGCGTTTTCTACTATTCAATATGTAACGGTTATAGAAGACCTGCAAAAAGAAGAACGCAGCCAGGTAGAAAAGGAGGTGAAGAAAAACTAATGAGTCCGCTGTTAAAAAATATCGTTCGCTTTGCGTTGTTTATACTGCTGCAAGTATTTGTATTGCACCAGGTGCGGCCACTGCATCAGTTTGTGGTGCCTTATTTATACTTCTTATATATTTTATGGCTGCCTTTTAATATGAAAAGGGGCATGTTAATGTTTGTATCACTTTTATTTGGCTTAACGCTGGATTATTTTTTAAAAACCCCTGGCCTGCATGCAGCTCCTTGTGTGCTGATTGCCTATATACGTCCTTTTTTGGTAAACCAGTTAATAAGTCAGGAAGGCGCAGAGCAAAACTATGCATCGCCATCTGTTAAAAGTATGGGCTGGGCGCCTTATGCCACGCTGGTGGTAATTACCACAGTGCTGCACCACAGTTATCTTGTTTTTTTAGAGTGGATGCAGTTTGATAATTTCTGGTTTTTTGCCGGTAAAGTACTGGCCACATCTGCTGTAAGTTTATTGCTGATATTTATTACCGAGCTGTTGTTTTTCAGAAAAGAAAAATTTCGCACCAATACGGCCTAACATTTTTTTTTAACGCTCCGTTCATATACTGAAGCTGAAGTGTGCGACGCAACGGCTGCTGCGTAATGCTGCAATGCTGGTATCATAAAAAAGAAGGAGACTCAATTATATGTCTGTTTTTAACCAAAGTAGGAGTACGGTAATACGCCTGATATTTATTGGGCTGTTTGTGATTATACTGGCGCAATTAATAAACCTGCAACTGATATCGGGCAAATACAAACAGGCGGCCATGGATAATGCCGTTTACCCCAAGGTGGTGTACCCCAACCGTGGTATTATTTACGACCGGAAGAACCGGGCTATTTTAAACAATTCTATTATGTACGACCTGGTGGTGGTGCCCAGCCAGGCCCGTAAAGATGTAGATACTATGGCGCTTTGCCGCATATTGGAAATTGATACCGCAGAATACCGGAAGCGGATGGTGGAGTCTATTTTTAAAAATACGGCGGTGCGACCCAGTGTGTTTGAAGATTTGCTATCTGCAGAAATGTATGCAAGGCTGGATGAAAACCTGTGGAAATTTCCGGGGTTTGATTTGGTGCCAAGACCAGTGCGGGTATACCCGTTTAAAGCAGGGGCTAATTTGCTGGGGTATATTGGCGAGGCAGATTCTGGTGTTATTAAACGATCAAAAGGTTTTTACCGCATGGGAGATTATGTGGGCTTAAGTGGTATGGAAGCCTACTATGAAAAAGTGCTGATGGGGCAGCGGGGTGTTAATTACATGATTAAGGATAATAAAAACCGCCTGGTAGGTAATTGGGAAAATGGCATGTACGATACCGCTGCTATTGCCGGCAGAGATTTAAAAACATATATAGATGTGGAAGTGCAGCAACTGGCAGAAAAATTATTGCAAAACAAAGTAGGTGCCATTGTTGCTATTGAACCTAAAACCGGGGGCATTATTGCCATGGCATCGGGGCCGGTGTTTGACCCCAATCTGTTAACCGGTTCTGAACGGCAAAAGAATTTTAATAAACTGTTTTTAGATGTAAGCAGCCCTTTATTAAACCGTGCTATAAAAGGGCAGTATCCGCCGGGCTCTACTTTTAAACCATTGGGTGGATTGATTGCTTTGGATGAAGGATTGATTACTCCTTCTTTTGGTTATGGCTGCGGTGGCCGTTATGGTGCCTGTGGTATTGGTAAACCCGCCTGCACACACAGCAATGCCGGGCATGCGGCCAATTTACGGTTGGCAACAGCCAATTCCTGCAACTCTTATTTTACGCATGTGTATCGTATGGCGGTTGATAACCCCAAGTATGGTGGTGTTAAAAAAGGATATGAACATTGGCGGGAATACATGACAGCTTTTGGCCTGGGGCATAGAATTGGTATTGATTTACCCAGCGAGGATAAAGGGAATATACCTGATACGGCATTGTACAACAAAGTATACCGCGGTGCATGGAGCAGTTGTACCAATTTAACCTTGGGTATTGGGCAGGATATGATGCTGGCCACACCAGTGCAATTGGCCAATGCCACTTGTATTATTGCCAACAAAGGATATTATTACACACCGCATTTTGTAGAAAAAATAAATGGCGAAACAAAAGAAGATACCATACTGAATGCTTTTCGTAAAAGGCACAATGTGCTTACACAAATATCAGATACAGCATATGAAGCCATTATTAGTGGTATGCAGGATGTGGTGGATATTGGCACAGCCCGTATTGCCCGTGTAGAAGGTATTAGTATGTGTGCTAAAACCGGTACGGCCCAAAACTTTAAAGTTATTGATGGCAAACGTACAGAGCTTAATGAAAACTCTATGTTTATTTGTTTTGCACCCAGAGAAAATCCGAAAATTGCCGTGGCGGTTGTTGTAGAAAACGCTGGTTATGGTGCCACCTGGGCGGGCCGTATGGCTTCTTTACTGGTAGAAAAATTTATTACAGACTCTTTAACCACCGAACGTAAAAAACTGGCAGATGAAATTGCCAATAAAAACCTGATGCCTGGTTACCTGGTAAGAGAGCAATACAAGCAAGATTCTATAAGAGCGTATAATTGGTTTAAGCTAACAAAAGATACCAGTGTTATAAAACGCTTTCAAAGAAGAAATACACCGGCTGCACCGCCCATTCCGGCAGATGGTAGAACACCGGTTATAAAAAACACACCGCCTGCTATTAATAACCGAACCACTTTTAAAATTAAAAGAACTGCCACCGCAATATGAGCCAGCAAAACCCCGCTATTTCAAAAGGTATAGATTGGTTACTGGTGTGGTTATACATCATACTGGTAAGTATTGGCATTGCAGCCATATTTGCCACCACCTACCGCGAAGGTGATAGTATTGTACAGGGCTTTTTATCGTTAAAAACAGATTATAGCAAGCAGGCCCTGTTTTTTATAATTGCCGGGGTGCTGGCTATTTTTATTTTATTAACCGATAGTAAATTTTTTACTGCCACCGCTAATATTTCCTATGCCATTGGTATGGTTTTACTGTTGCTGGTATTTCCATTTCATACAGAGGTAATGGGTACCAAATCTATCATACGGTTTGGCAGTTCTTTTCAATTGCAGCCGGCAGAATTATGTAAAGTGTTTGTAAACCTGGCACTGGCCAAATACCTGTCACGCATAGAAACAGATTTTAATAAACCCAAAGCGCAGCTTATTGCTATTGCCATTGCTATAGTGCCTGCATTAATTACCATTGCCCAAAGCGAAACAGGATTGGCGCTGGTTTATTTTTCTTTTTTCCTGGTTATGTACAGAGAAGGGTTGCCGGCTATGTACCTGGTGGTGGGTTTTTCTGTAGCAGTTTTAGTAGTAGCTACTTTGTTAATAGAGCCCAACTTGCTGGCCATTATTTTAACAGCGCTGGCAATACTAACTATTTATTTTTTGCGCAGGCAAATAAAAAGACGCCGCGAGTTATTGTTTATTATAGTAAGTATATGGGGCGTATGTGTAGGTATTCAGCGTTTTGCTGTACCGTACGTATTTGAAAACGTTCTTAAACCATACCAGGTAAAACGTATTTACGATACAATAGGTAAAGAATATGTACCTAAAGACGAAGCCGCCAAAGCAGAAATTGATAAGCAAACAAAAGGCAAAAAGAAAGAAGATGGCAACTACAACGTACGCCAAAGTAAAATTGCCATAGGCAGTGGTGGCTTTTTAGGCAAAGGCTTATTAAGCGGCACACAAACCCGCTACGATTTTGTGCCGGAACAACGCACCGATTTTATTTTTTGTACCATTGGAGAAGGGTTTGGCTTTATCGGCAGCACTATTTTATTAGGCATTTACTTTCTCATGCTCATGCGTATTGTAACCATTGCAGAGCGGCAACGCAGCGTATTCAGTCGCTGTTATGCCTATGGCGTGGCAGCCGTACTTTTCTTTCACGTAGCCATTAATATTTGCATGACCATTGGTCTTGCCCCAGTAATTGGTATTCCCCTGCCATTTATAAGTTATGGCGGCACCGCATTGCTTACATTTACCATGCTGCTGTTTATTCTCATCCGTTTAGATGCAGACCGTCAGATGGTACTGCGATAAATAAAATGCAGTACTATTTTTTTGTAACCAGCCGCAGTGCAATCAGCAACTCCGGTTGCGTCGCACCCTTCAGCGGTAACAAATAGCCCGGCCATTTCAACTTTCTATTTTGTTATCCGTTGTATTTGCATCAATTTTGAAGCATGACAGTCATTCCACTCAGTGAAGGTTCATTCACCATCGATAAAACCAAGCAATTTGTTCCGTTTAATGAAGCCGCACATAACCTGCAAGACCGCCCCACCGGCAGTCTGCTGGTAGAAATTCAACCCTTTGTAATTATTACCAGCGAAGATGTGTTGCTGCTGGATACCGGCCTCGGTTTTTACAACCGCGATGGGGTTTTACAAATACACCAAAACCTCATGGATAATGGCATCAACCCCGGAGAAGTAACCAAAGTGCTATTAACCCACCTGCATAAAGACCATGCCGGCGGCTTAAGCAAAGAAGATAAAATTACCGGGCAAAAAACACTCAGTTTTCCCAATGCTACCTATTACGTGCATAAAGAAGAGTTAGACTTTGCCCTTGCCACAGGCAAACCATCGTACACCCCCGATGAATTTATTTTACTTAAAAGCGATTTGCCCCGTATTCAATTATTAGAAGGAGAAACAGGTATAATCGATGGTTATATTCGCTACCAGCTAACCCATGCACACAGTAAGTTTCACCAGGTATTTTGGATTGTAGATGGCGGCGAAACCGTTTTCTTTGGCGGAGACGATGCCCCCCAACAGCAGCAAATGAAAAGCAGGTTTGTAGCAAAGTACGATTACGATGGTAAAAAATGTATGGAACTGCGCCAGCAATGGCTGCAAGAAGGTACTGCCGCCGGTTGGACCTTTCTTTTCTATCACGATATAAAGACACCCGTTTTTAAGTATTAGCTTTTAAACAGTTTAATTACCCGCAGGCATCATAAAAAAATAAGCAGGGCGTTTTAAACCAAGGGGCTTAGCGGCCTTCAAACAAACACTTTAATAACCCAAAACTGCTAACCTATGGCGGTTATTTTACAAGATGCCGAACTATTGCTGCAATTCAGAGATCCATCCACCAAAGAGCGGGGCTTTACTGCTATTATAAAAAAATACCAGGAGAAACTGTACTGGCATATCCGCCGCATGGTTATAGACCATGAGGATGCCAATGATGTGCTGCAAAACGTATTTGTAAGAGTGTGGAAGGGATTAGAAAATTTTAGAGAAGACAGCCAGTTATATACCTGGCTTTACCGGATAGCCACTAACGAGTGCCTTACCTTTTTAGACCAGCAGAAACGCAAGGCTGCGGTATCGCTGAGCGATGTGGAAACCGGGCTAAGCAACCAGGTAAAAGCAGATAAACATTTTGATGCTAATAAACTGGAGTGGAAGCTACAGGTAGCCATACAGCAATTGCCTGAAAAGCAGCGGGTTGTTTTTAACCTGCGGTATTACGATGAAATGCCTTACGAAGAAATGAGCCGGGTATTAGAAACCAGTGAAGGGGCACTAAAAGCCAGCTACCACCATGCAGTAAAAAAAATAGAGGATTTTATACTAAATCATTAAACTTTGGTTAACAAAAAATGTCTCAAAACTGTAAATGACAACAAGAGCTACCATATTAAATGAATTACAAGAGTTAAGCGCCGTGGTTGCGGCTATTAACCCCCAAACCCCCTATCAGGTGCCTGTTGGTTATTTTGAGGATTTGAGTGAGCATATCTTGAGTATAGTTAAACAAGAAGAGGCCAGTAATATTCTCTCAAAAGAAAATGTTTTTGATGTACCGGCTGGTTATTTTGAAGGCTTGTTTGCTGCTGTAATGAGCCGCATAAAAGCAACGGAAGCCGGCAATTCGGCCCATGAGCTGCAACAACTGTCTCCGCTGTTAAGCAGTTTACAGAAAGTGCAGCCTTACAGTTTACCAGCAGGTTATTTTGAGGAGCTGGGTGGTAATGTGGTGGCGGGTGTGCAGGCTATTGAGTTTGTAAATGAAGAGTTAGAAAACCTGTCTCCTTTAATGAGCCAGCTGAAACCAATTAATGTATACAGCGTACCTGCTAATTATTTTAATGAATTACCAGTTGCTGTTTTAAATAAAGTAAAACAGCCTGCAAAAGTAATAAGCATCAGTTTTACACGTAAAGTAATGCGCCTGGCTGCTGCTGCTTGTGTGGCAGGTATTATAGGTATTGCCGGCTGGTTCTATGTTGCTAACAACAATACCACTGTGCAAAATACAAATGATGTTGTTGCCGCAGAGCTGCAGGAAACAGAAAAAGCTATTTTAAATACGGCCTCTGATGAAGCAATTGAAAATTTTATAGAAGGTAATACCACACCGGTTACAGATGAAGGTGCTTTGGCAGCAGCTGATATTACAGTGGAAAATACAGAAGATTTATTTGCTGATGTGAGCGATGAGCAACTGCAGCAATACCTTGAAGAAACCGGCGTGAATGCACAAACCATGAACAATTAAAACAAAGGCCATGAAACGATATTTACTTTTAGCATTTATTTTTTTGAGTACCAGCATTGGGGTGTTGGCACAGGATGATAAACCAAAGAACGAAGATGCCAACCGTCTGGAAGCATTGAAAGTTGCTTTTTTAACCCGTAAGCTAAACCTTACCACTGAAGAAGCGCAACGCTTTTGGCCGGTTTACAACCGTTATATGGTTGAAATTAAACAAGCCCGCAGAGAGAATAAAGGAGATGAGCTGGCTTACGAAGAAAGAGTGGTGAACATTCGCAAGAAATTTAAAGGTGAGTTTGGTACAGCGTTGAATGCAGAGCGGGTAAACCAGTTTTTTAAAGCAGATAAAGAATTTGGCAGCTATATACAACGCGAATTGCAGGAGCGCCGCATACAACGGCAAAACCAGCTACGCAAGGGTGTGCGCCAGTAAAGAAATTTAAATTGGTGTTTTTCATAGGTTAGCAACGGCCGGCTCTGTCAAGAGCGGGCCATTTTTTTTGCTGCCACTGGCAATGCTGTTAAACCGAGCGTGGCAACGATGTTGCTGGTAGTACCAATGCCGGTTACAAAATATCGCTCTCTTTTATAAGGCCATGCTTAAGTGCATATACTACTACGCCTGCGGTGTTTTTAGCCTGCATTTTTTCCATAATTTTTATACGATATCCTTCTACCGTTCTTTTACTGAGAAAGAGTGTTTCTCCAATTTGCTGGGCGGTATGCTGGCGACATATGAGTTTTATAATTTCAATTTCGCGGGTGGTAAAACTGGTGGCTTCTGTTTTACGATACGGATTGAAGCGGCTGGTGGCAATTAATGTGGCCAGTTTGGCGGTAGTGTGTTTGCAGTAAAATATTTTATCGTGGTACACACTTTCAATGGCATCCAGTATCTCTTGTTTATCGGCATTTTTAAGCAGGTATCCTTTAGCGCCGGCTTCCAGCATGTCTACAATTAAATTTTCTTCATCAAACATAGAAAGTGCAATGATTTTGCATTGCGGGTTGCTGGCCTTTAACTGTCGGGTAGCTTCAATGCCATCCATGCGTGGCATTTTAATATCGGTAAGTACAATGTCTGGCTGGTGCTGTTGTACCAGGCTTAGCAATTCTTTGCCATCTTCTGCCTGGCCCAATAAAGTAAGATAGGGTTGTTTAGAAAGCATGAGGGCCAACCCATCCCGAAAGATTTCATGATCATCTGCTATAACTAAACTGATTGGTTGCGGCATTTTACTGGTTAGCGTCTAAGGGAATTTTAATAAAGTGAACGGTTCCTTTACCGGGTTCTGATTCTATTACCATGTGGCCATTTAAAATTTCTATACGGCTTTCAAGGCTTTTTAAACCCAGCCCGGCGGGGTTGGCTTTTGCTTTTATTACATCAAACCCCTTGCCATCATCTTTGGTTAATACCAATAATGCTTTATCTTCTTTGCCCATACCTATCTTTAATTGCCGGGCCCCTGCATGCTTAATGGCATTGTTAACTATTTCCTGAATCATTCTGAACACATGTATTTCTTTGTCTTTTGCCAATGAAGGTGTTTCTATGCACTGTACCTCTATGGCCATGGCATTTTTAGAATTCATTTGTGAGGCAAATTCTTTCAAGGCTTCGGCAAGGCCTTTACGGTCCAGCGTATTAGGCAGCAGGTTGTTGGATATTTGTCGCAGTCCTTTTATAATTTCATCTATATGCTTACCGGCCTTGGCTATAATTTCCTTATCGGCACTGCTGTCTACATCAATACTGTTTATATTTAGTTTAACGGAAGAAAGCAGGGGGCCGAGGCTATCATGCAAATCGGTAGCAATGCGCTTTCGTTCGTTTTCCTGTATGGTTATTTCTGCATGAATGCGTTCTTTCTGCATTTTAAGGTATTGCCGGTGGTAGTATACTACAGCGCTTAAAAAGAATATAAGGATGACACCGATAAATACCGATACCAGCAGAGTAATGGATAGTATTTGCGCATCAATAGTCATTGCCTTAACAGAAGTATTATTTGTTAAATATCGAACTTTCTTTTGAGAGGTATTAACCAGGCTCCAATACCAAAAACCAGGTTAATGCCAGCGTTAATATAACTGTACATATCTATTACCACATCCGCAAAAGCAGATTCCCTCATAACGCTGATGGCGTATACCCCTTCATAAATTATTTTATATACAAACAAAACAATAAAACCTATACAAATAATAAACCGGGCATTACTTAGCAGGTTTCTTTCTTGCGTTATCAGTATGCTTATTTGCCGTATGCTTAATATTACAATTATAAAACAGGCAGTAACCCGGTAATAGGGGCTGAAAACTAAAAGTTTTTGTAATACCAGGTTTTCAATAATCCATCCGGCTGCTAAAAAAACGGACAATGTATACAGCGTGTTTCTATTAATAACCTTCCAGTTAAAAAAAAGCAACAGCACCAATAGAGCTTCGGCTAAAACATAGATATTAGAACAAACAGCGTTTGATACGTTAAAATAACTGAGCAATATTTTACTGATGAGCTCTGCCGCCACGCCAACAGTCATTAACCATAAAAATGGCCGGTACGCCGTTTCGTTTTGTTTACGGCGTACCAGCAAAATAATAAATGGTATTACAATAGTAAGACTTAGTAAAAAAGCAGTATCAAGCATAAAATAATTGCCTATATATTAGTATTCAGAACAACGGGTGGGGCAACGCTGTCCATCTTCCATACCCTGGCCACCACCTTCTTGTGCGTAAGCGCCGGATATGCCGGGTATTTTAAGCGCTTTATCTTTATTGCCAGGCACCAGCACAGTATTAATATCGTTGCCTTTACTGTTTGCAGGTACCAAAACCATTACCACTTCGCCATTGGCTTTTCTGCCAAAATAAATTCTTACATAGGCTGCATCAGGTGCATCCAGCAATGCAATAATAGCATCGCGGTTAAACATTTCTGCCACCGGCATATTAAACTTACTATTCAAGAAAGCAGAGTCTCTAACTAAACCGGCTAACTCTTTCTTGCCGGCTTCAAATGAATTGCGGTAGGCTTTAACAGAGTCAAAGGGTATTACATGTTCGGCTGCTTTGCGGGGGTCAAAAGGTATCTTGCCATCATTGCTTTTACAACCTGCCAGCAGGGCCAGTACTACTATAAGTGGTGCAATAACTTGTTTCATAAAAATAGTTTTTGAGTAATAAAATGCTTTGGAAAAGTACCACCTATTTGCGGTACCTGTGGCCGTAAATATGCCTGAAATAAATAGGTATTTATACCTGTAAAAACCAGTAGCTGTGCTGTAGGCTATGGTATTGCAATAACCCAACTTTGTGCTTCAACCCCAACAATACCCGGGTAAAACCCCAAACCGAACATGTAGCAGGTTGATGCTGTGATGTAGCTAAACAGGTATCATTAACTATTAAACCTTATTTTATGTTGCCAACCACTGGCCGCAGCTTTTTTGTACCAGCTGTACAAAAAAGGGCCTCCTGTATTTTTTACAAACCTCCTTAGTGTTATCACCACAGTAATCCGCTCCCTTCACTATATACAAACCTTATCTTTTTAAATAAAAAATCTTATCAATGGAAACAATTGAAAAATTGTCTGCAAAAGACATTGAGCTTTTGCAAACATCCAGAAAAATGCTGTTGGTTAACAGTGTGTTTAATCCTGAACTGGCCCTTTTTCATAAAAACAATACTTACTGGGAAGAATTGACCTGTATAGGCTTTAACCCTGCCATCTCCCGGTTAGAAGCCGTGGTTAGTATAAAGAGAGCTACCGGCTACAGCGGAGATCTTTGTTCTAACGGCTCAACAGAATTTGTGCGTTTTTTTATTGACTGGAATAACAATGGTATTTACCAAAACCTGGGGCTTGCCTCTTTTAAAGCGCATGATATTTCTAATAATCCGCCCGGTCCGCAGCACCCATTAAAATACATGGTTTACATGAAGCTGAACGATAAGCAATACCGTAAGCTGTGTAAGGTGCCTGTATTACCAAAAATAAGAGCCGTA
The DNA here is from genome assembly GCA_033761915.1 of Flavihumibacter sp. GTDB lineage: Bacteria > Bacteroidota > Bacteroidia > Chitinophagales > Chitinophagaceae > JACMLD01. The sequence goes on along the minus strand of JANRMC010000263.1, from coordinate 6,812 downwards.
CTATCTTGGAATGTTCCTTCATCGCCGGTTAACCCTTTTGCACCGGTTACTTTTGGCAATGCGGTTGAAGCCCGTATACAGTTAAGACCCCGTTTTTTGTTTGATCATTTTGTAAATGCAGACAAACTGCTGTTAAAAGAAAATATTTCAACGGCTTTCTTTAACAACAAACAAGCGGTGGCAGAAACCGAGCCCGACCCTGTACCATGGTCTCAGTTGCAGGAACAGTATAAAAAGCTGGATGTGGCCGATCACCGGTTTTTATACAACGCCATTCATCCGCTGGTAAGCGAAACAAAAAACTTTACTACCCTTGCCGCACAAAAAGACATTGGCCTTTTAAAGCAATTGAATATTGATATTGCCAAAGTAGCCGATATACTTTTTGCCCAGAAGTACGATGTAACGTATGAAGAACTTACCTGTGTGGGCCTTAATACCAGTACAGATTTGTTAGGCGCCGTAATAAAAATTAAAAGACCCGGTGGCTTCAGTGGCGGTTTGTGCGAAGCCGGCAGCTATGAGCATGTTGCTTTTTGGGCCGATTGGAATAATAACGGCACTTTTGATCAATACCTGGGTACGGCATCCGTTAAAGTGCACGATATACCCGGTGTAAAAAAAGACAATGAATTATACTATGCCGTTTCATTGCCGTTTGATGTACACAAACATCTTAAAACCTGTAATATTCCCAACATTGTTCGCATCCGTGCGGTGTTATCATGGTCTTCAGCACCCTCTACCACCAACCCAAATGCACCGGTGCATTGGGGCAATAGTTTAGATGTGCTGGTACAGATACGCCCCGGAAAAGTGGGGGTAGATTTATTGCCTTTAATAGAAGCAGTAAGTGGTGTTACGCTGGATACTATTGATGTAAACCCGGTTAGCCAGGCGTATGGCCTTGGCAACAGTAATACTATTTTAGGCCCCGATAACTTTAACACCTTTGGCGGCGTGGTATACATTACGGGTGAGTTTTTAAACAGCGGCCCATCCAGAAACGTAAAATATAAATTGCAGTTTGATGATGGCAGTGGCTGGCAAGCCATGATGGCTTCACAAACCTACCGAAAAGAGTTTCCCACTTTTCCCACCAGCTATGCATACGAAACACAAACACCGCCCGATGGTTGGTTTGAATACATACCCGATGGGGCAACGGTAGGTGTGGTAAATAAAACACTGGCCAGCTGGAGCACCGGCACCCGCCACGGTATTCATAAATTAAGAATGCTGTATACTATTGATAAGGTAAATATTTTTACCTATGAGTTTACCACCATCCGCGTAAACAATACCGATTTTTATAAGAGCCCCACTGCCAATAATGTGGTAGATCCTTTCTCTTCTTTTGATTTGGTAATAGATGGCGGCGATTGTCATAGTTACGATAAAGCCAGTCCCATTATTAATGGGCACTTAAGAGTGTTGCATGAAGCTTTTGGTTTCTGGACATTGGGTTTGGAGCCAGCCACACATACACATGGCATTATACCCGGCCCGGCTACCTATCGCCCCGTTACCAGCTTGTCTGATACCGGAGATGGTAATTATGCATGGACGCTGGATACCACCGGCCTTGATAAATGTGGTTACACCATTACCCTGCGTGGTTACGACAGAACCATTGTAAACGGCAGCCTCTCTGGCCGCCATGCCGATGCAAAATCGGTGGGTTTTGCAGTGCTGTAAATAGTAATTGCACAAAAACAAAAGGGTCATTACAAAGTGTAATGGCCCTTTTTTAATGTTACCAGCATTTGTTCTTTGGGCAGCATCGTTGCGTCGCACACTTCAGCATTTGAAATTTTATGTTACTGATTTGAAATTTCAAATCTCAAATTAGAAATATGTGGTTGAAGTGTGCGACGCAACGATGCTTAATAGCAGCACCACCGCTGGTAACATAAATATTTATTAAACCATTTGCGGGATGAATACTTACTGTTATTTTTAGTGCATGGAATTTTATAACGCAGTTGTAGAAACAGCATTGTTGCCAAAGGTTGAAGAAACAACGCTGCAACCGGTAGCGCCAGAATATTTACAGGTGTTGCGCTGGAACTGGCGGATTACGGCAGTTGTTAGCCTGGCTGCTATGGCAGCGGCCTGGTATTTTATTCCTTTCCTGCACTCGCAGCAGTGGGCCATTATTTTGGGTAGTGGCTGGTTTGTTATTACGGCGTTCAGATGGTTATGGATAGCACAATCGTTTAAAAGAAAAGCCTATGCCATGCGGCAGCACGATATTATTTACCGCAGCGGCTGGATAATACAGGAAACACAGGTTTGCCCTTTTAACCGCATACAGCATTGCAGTGTTAGCAGTGGTTTGTTTGAAAGAAGGTTTGGGCTGGCATCTTTATCGTTGTACACAGCGGGTACCAATGAAGCTGATTTTACGGTGCATGGCTTAGATGAAGCAACGGCCATAACCATCAGAGATTTTATTTTACAAAAAATTGCACCTGCCGGTAATGAACAATCATAAACTTTGGCAAGAGCCACAACGGCAAAGCGGTGCTGCTTTAATTATTATTTTATATAAAGCGGTGTGGCAAATGCTGCGCACCATCTGGCCCATATTATTGTTGTGGATATGGCGTAAATCAGCTACTGGTAATACAGACCGCTACCAATGGATGGCGCTGGGTATTTCTGTATTGGTACTGGTGCCGGCATTGCTGCGGTTTATATTCTTCAGGTTTTATATACAAAACGGTCAGCTGATTATTAAGCAAGGCGCCATTAATAAAAAAACAATTACACTGCCGTTGGATAAAATACAGGCAATACACATAGAGCAAAGTTTTTTATTACGCCTGTTTAATGCTGCTAAAGTAAGTTTTGATACACCGGGTTCAGAAAAGATGGAAGCAAGAATTGATGCCATTAGTATGGAAAAAGCGGCTGCGTTGCGGGCATATATTTTAGACCAGTCGGCACCAGCAACCATTGAAGAGGGTGAACCGCAGGTGTTGCAACCGGTACCGGAAAGAGTAGTGTTGCAGCCCGGCTTAAAAGATTTACTGAAGCTGAGTATTACCAATAATCATTTTGAAGCTCTTGGTTTACTGTTTGGATTTGCATTGTCGTTATACGATAATGTAAGAGACATAATTAGCAACCAGCTGGCACAGTGGTTTGAGCGTTTGCCGGAAGAAATGGCGCAAAGTTCAGCCATATTAATTATTACACTATTGTTATTATTGGTGCTTGCTGCGGTTGTTATTTCAACGGTGCGGGTGTTTTTACAGTATTTTAATTACAAGGTAACGCAGGCAGTTAAAGGCTGGAAAATTGGGGGTGGTTTAATTAATACCCAGCAACGATTGGTACCGTTTAATAAAATTCAATTTTTAAGCTGGCGGGCTAACTGGCTGCGTAAAAAAATTAATTTCTACATATTACACCTGAATGCAGCCGGGGCAGAGGATGTAAAGAAAAAATTGCAGGTTAGCATTCCTATAACCAATGCAGCTTTTTTGCCGGTTATGGCAAGGCCTTATTACGAAATGCCGGATGCTGCCTTGCCTGTATATGGCATACAAAAAGCATTTGTGTACCGCAGAACTATAATCGTTGCCATACCCATTACGGTGATAGTGGGTGCAGTACTGTATTTTATTTTAGCCAATTTTTTTTGGATGAGTTTATTACTGCTGCCTTATCTTGTTTTTAATTATTGGCTGGTGTATAAAAAATTTTCATTTAAACTTACTGCAGATGCATTACAGATTAATAAAGGAAAACTGGGTGTACATACTATTTTACTGAAATGGGTGAAAGTGCAACAGGTACAGGTGCAGCAATCTTTATACCAGCAGCGGCACCAATTAGCCACTATCTATTTTATAACTGCAGCCGGTAATGTGGTATTGCCCTACATAACTTTAAAGCAAGCACTGCAAATACAAAACTATGTGTTGTATAAAATTGAAAGCAGCAATGAAGGTTGGTTATAATTGCAAAGCTTTGAAATGATTTTTTGAACCTCTGTGTATAAGTAAATGCTCTTAGCGGCGTAATAAAAAATACTTATTCTTCCTTGAAACAAGTGCTCCGGTATATGAGAATTTAAAGCAGCCCGTTTACTTAGATGTAAAAATAATTGCTGGCTGTTTTTACCAGCCAGCCGCCAAAAATCAAATAATTCAAACCCTATGTTATGAGCAACATTTTGTTCAAACATATTAATATCTATCTGGCTGTTAATGAAAACACCATTAACCAGTATTTTAACCAGCACGACCCGGCCCCGCAATACAAGCGGCAGCTGAGCCAGGAATTTGAGGGGTATATTATGAACTATGTAATAGCTGCCAAACGCTATACCACTCTTGAGTTTAAAATTACCATAAACAACGAAGAAGAGAGAAAGTATACAGAACCACTGATACATGCCATCAGGCGTCATTTTTCTATTCGTAAAACTTTAAAAGAAGCCGAGTTTAAGCGGTTTAAAAAAAGATCTTATGCCTTGCTGTTTGTTGCGTTAAGTATCGGTCTGGTATGTCATTGGCTGTTGCCAAGCCTGTTGCCGGAAGGAGAAGGACATGGTTTTATGTCTGCCGTTACCAATAGCCTGGATGTATTAAGCTGGGTAACATTATGGCGTCCTATTGATAAACTGGTATTTCAATGGAACCCTTATTTAAAAGAAATTTCAATTTTGGATAAACTGATAAATGCAGAAATTATAATTATAGATAACGTTAAGAAGATGCAGCTTGAAAATGCAGCTTAATTATGTTACGTACCCTAACCATTATCTTATGCCTTTTGATAGGTAAGTTGCTTGTTGCACAAAAGCAAGGCGGCTTTGAAAACTATCACATCTCCAACCAAACGGGCTGGAATGCTTTTATGCCCGTACTGCATTACGAAACCAAACGATCCTGGTATTTTGAAGGACGTTATAATTACGATGAGCTGGAAACCTTCTCTGTTTTAGCCGGCAAAACCTTTGCTTTTGATAAAGAAAAAAATTACACCATTACTCCAATGTTGGGGGCTGCTTTTGGCAATTTAAAAGGGGCCACCTTTTGTGTTAATATGAATGCATCTGTTGATAAATACAATTTTGCCACACAGTCTCAATACACCTATGCTTTCAACGATAAAACAAATAGCTTTGCTTTTACCTGGGCAGAAGCCAGTTACCAGATTGGTAAAAGTTTTTATGGTGGCGTAACCATGCAGGTTACAAAACCTTATCAGTTACGCAGCGAATTTGATCCCGGTTTTATTATAGGCTTCACACACAAAAAAGTATCTGTTCCGCTGTATGTTTTTAAACCGTTTACACAAGAACGTTTTGTTGTACTTGGCTTTATCTGGGAGTGGGAATAAAAAAACGCCCCGTTATTAGCGTTACTAATACATTCTACTTAGAACAGGTAAGAGTATCTACTTTGATTGCAAATTAAGTTTCCCATAAATAGAATAGGTTTCTGATTGGTATCGTTTTGGCGATGTATTCATCTTTTAAATCCAATAACTGAATCATCATGAAACACCTGAACCTATTTGCGTTACTGTTTGTTTCGGCCAGCACTTTTGCACAAGTTGGTGTAGGAACAACTTCTCCAAACTCCACACTGGATGTACGAGGCTCTCTTTCTACAAACTACAGGGCATTTACAGCCAACACTTCTGCCGGTACAGATAATAATTTGGTATTTACCGGTACGTCTGCAGCAACATTAACATTGCCCGACGCAACAACAATAACCGGCCGTTCTTATTGGATTAAGAATAATAGTTCTAACAGTTCAACATTAACTATAGCCACCACCTCTTCTCAAACTATTGATGGTGTTAGCACCTGGAGTTTAACCGAAAGATATAAAGCTATTAAAGTAGTAAGCAATGGTACTAACTGGGATGTTACTACTGAAAGCTTACCTGGTAGCAGTGCCGGTTCTGCATGGGTGTATGGTGGTAATAACGTTGCTTCTTTACAGGCAATAGGAACAACCAGTAACTACGACTTCCCTATTTATGCCAATAACTCAGAAAGAATGCGGGTGACGTCTAATGGTAATGTACGGGTTGGTACAGGTTCTTTTAGTGGTGTGGCGCCAGAAAAATTGTTGGTAGATGCGGGTACCACCACTTCTTATAATGTTATTAGTGGTAAGGGGTCAATAAACAGTTACCTGCAATTGAATATTCAAAATAACAGTAGTGGCACTGCAGCAAGTGCAGATGTGGTGGCTACTGCCAATAACGGATCTGAAAGTAACAACTTTGTAAATATGGGTATTAATGGTGGCGGTAATACCAGTACCGGTGTATTAGGTGGTGCCAATACCGCTTATTTGTATGCAACCGGTAATGATTTTTCTATTGGTAACGGAACCAATAATGCTGAACTGAAATTTTTTACCACTGTCAGCAGTACTTATACAGAAAGAATGCGTATTGATGGCCCTACCGGAAATGTAGCCATCGGCAGCACTACTTTTGATGGTTCAAACCCCGAAAAATTATTAGTAAATGCCGGCTCCACCTCTTCTACCAACCTTATTGCAGGTACCGGAAGTAACAACGCTGTTTTAATTAATAGTATCAGAAATACATCTTCTGGTACCTCGGCAGGTGCAGACTCACGGGTTTTGAATGATAATAATAGTTTTGTAACAATGGGTATTAACTCCAGCGGATACTCAGGCTCTGGTGTTTACAGTGGTGCTGGTGATGGTGTTTTATATTCCAGTGCCAATGATTTTGTAATTGGTAATACCGTTTCTAACAGAAACTTACGCTTCTTTACCGGTGGTACCGCTACCACCAATGAAAGA
>JANRMC010000262.1:0-10120 GCA_033761915.1 Flavihumibacter sp. | reverse complement strand
TCACTTTATTTTAAATATACTCACCAACAGAGAAAGTCGAGTATTTCAAATTTTTATTTTTCTTTTCCACTCGTATTTATTTTCGATTTGAATACTCTAAAAATATTAGTTGGGGTCTCTTTGTTATATCTTAATAATGTTCCAACCTTTTTATGTCCCGTTGTTTTCATTAAAACATGTGTAGGAACATCCTGAGAAAGACACAAAGTAATATATGTTCGTCTCCCTGTATGAGAAGATATTAATTTGTATTTCGGAATAACATTTTCAACAACCTTTCCCTTTACCTTTACTCTAACCTTAACCCTTGAATTAATCCCTATCTTTTCCATTACCACTTTAATTTCTTTATTGAAATCATTAACAGAAACTTTCGGAAAAAGTCGAGGTTGATATTTTGTATAATTTTTCCCTTTTTTCATTTGAGTTATTATTCGTTCTAATATTTTCATCTTTAACCCTAAATCAGTATTTAAATCCTTCCCGTTGTAAAATTCATGGGACAAACCCAACATATCAACAAGAAGGTCAATAGTAATATCTAAAATTGGAATTATACATTCCTCAGTTGTTTTTAGTTTTTTTCTATTAATTTTTATATTAATAACATCCAACTCGGTCTCCAATTTTTCCCGATGAATATAAAGGTCGTCAATAGTTAATCGGTCGAAATCCACAAAACTCAATCCCGTCGAACATAAAAAAACCAAAATTCGACCAATAAGAATTTCTCTTTCAGTCAATCCAATTTTTAATTCACTTTTAAGGTCATAACGAGAAAAAAAGACATTACTCTTCAATATTTCAAGTTCCTCTCGTGATAATACTTGAAAATCATATTTCTCCTCCCTAAAAACTTTTACTCCCTTAAAGGACGGAGGAACATTCAATTCAAGATTAGAATTAACATAATTCAAGAATGATTTAATTGTTTTTACATACTTCCCAATAGTATTATTTTGAAGACCTTGATTTAGTAAAAAAACAATAAACTCAGACAGAGTTTTTTCATTCATACTTGATAAAAAAATCTCTTTTGGTTGGGATTTCACGAATAACTCCCATTTCATCCATGTAGTTAGATAAATCGTAAGTGTGGATTTTTCAACAAAGTTTCTTTTTTTGAAATCCATGAATTTATTAAACAAGACCCCCAAGTCCTGTTCTATTTCCTCCCTATTAACTTCATTTTTACCTTTAAAGATTTGTGTAATTTCTTCTTTCGTTGGATAAACTTTCTTTTCGAAATAATATTTCTCAATTAACTCTCTAACACTCTTTTCAAAATCTCCTAATCTCCTTTTGTAATCGTTAAAATTGGAATGTTTATTTCTCGTGTTTAAACCAAAACTATTTTTATCCCAATATTTCGGTTCTAAGGAAAGTTTAACAGGTAGATTACACCATTTCCTATTAAATGTGTATCTTAGGTAAATCGGACATAACCCTTTACTATTTTTACGATCATCTCGTATTACATAGTTTAATGAATAATTCATATCGAGATTTTGAGATTAAAAGTAGTGTAAAACAGAATGTAAAACAGAAATACCATTTTCCGATGATGAAAATTGATAATAGTATTTTATATGTAATTGATTTACAACAAATTACATTTTTACATTCCGTAAGGAAAAAAAATAATTAGGACCCGTCCGGTCCGCAACCAACAAAAAGTAAAGCCCGCAATTGCGGGCTTTACTTTTTGTATAAATGAAGTTTGACGGGGTTTAAATAATGGCATTCATAATTAATACCCCAATCAGCCCCACAACAGATATCATTGTTTCCATAATCGTCCACGATAAAAAGGTCTGTTTCAGGCTGAGTTTAAAAAACTCTTTGTACATCCAGAAACCAGAATCGTTGATGTGAGAGCCAAACACACTGCCGCTGCCAACAGCCAATACCATTAACTCAGGGGATACATTGTGCTGTGCTAATAAAGGCGCTACCACGCCGGCAGCTGTAATACCCGCAACGGTTGCAGACCCAATCATAACTCTTAATAAAGCGGTTACCACCCAGGCAAATACTAAGGGTGGCATATTCCATTTACTGCTGAAGGAAGCAATATAATCGCCGGTGCCGCTATCGGTTAATACTTGTTTAAAGACTCCGCCAGCAGTTATAATCAATAATATCATAGCAATACCGCTGATGGCAGTGCTGAGCCATTGCATTTGCGTTTCCATTTTAACTTTTTGCAATATGCCAAAGTATAAAAAAGCTGTAAGTACAGAAAGCAATAAAGCAATTGTAGAATTGCCAAGGAATAAAAAAGCTGTTTGCAAAAAACCTTTAGCCAAAAAGTTTTCAGCAATTACTGATAATGTAATTAATATAACGGGGAGGAGTGCTACTAAAAAACTCGGCAGTGCATTGGGCAATACTTTGTTTGCAGTGCCTGTTGCATTAAAAAGGTTCATATCTGATGAACTGATTTTTTTTAGTTGTCTTCCCAGTAATGGTCCGGCAATAATTACAGCAGGTATAGCAATGCAGATGCCATATAAAAGTGTTTTGCCCGTATCTGCCTTAAAGGCATTTATTAAAACTACAGGCCCTGGGTGTGGTGGTAAAAAGCAGTGAGTAGTACTAAGTGATGCTGCCATAGGAATGGCAATATATAATAATGGCAAGCCGGTTTTTTTTGCCAGCATAAAAACCAGTGGCACCAAAATAACAAAGCCTGCATTGTAATAAAGGGGTATACCAATTAAAAAGCCTGTAAGCAATACTGCCCACTGAATATTTTTTTCGCCAAAACTTTTAATAAGCGTTACCGCAATTTTTTCGGCAGCACCGCTTTCTTCCAGAATTTTACCGAGTACTGCACCTAAACAAATAATAAGTGCCAAACCGCCAAGAGTGCTGCCTACCCCTTTTTCAATAGACTTTAATAAATCGTTTGGGGCCATACCCAGGCATAACCCGGCAAGCACGGATACAATTAATAACGAAAGAAATGGGCTAACCTTTTTTACAGACAGGAAAATCTGTAAGACTATAGCTGCGATGATTATTAGAAAGGTTGTCATGTATAAATTTATCTTTTTTGCGGAATTGACATCACAGCTTTTAACGCAGGTTTAGCTGAAAAATCTCTGTTCCATAATAAAGGATAATTGGTGCGGTTAGGTATAGGATAATCATTCTTCCAGTTCATGCCATCCTGCACACCCCAGAAAGTTACTCTTGCTATTTTATCCCTGCGGTTATAAAAAATAGTAAACAGCTCCTCATATCTTTTAGTTAATTGCTGCTGCACATCATCAGGCAATCCTTTTTGATAAGGGTCTAAATACGTTTTAAATTCTTCCAGCTGAAATTGTTTGTCGGCCATTCCCTGTCCGATTATTTGCCCTTCTTTTGTTAGCGGCAACACATCTATATCCAGCTCTGTTATCATTACTTTTACACCGCAGGCGGCATAAGCATCTATCGCATCCTCAATATAATTTGTTTTGGGATAGTTTAAGCCCCAGTGGCCCTGTATGCCTACGCCATCAATGCGAATGCCTTCCGCCTTCAGCATTTTTACCAACCGCACAATGCCATCTCTTTTTGACGGACGCCATGCATTAAAATCGTTATAGTACAGTTCAGTATTGGGCGCATACTCAGCGGCAAACTTAAAGGCATACTTTACCAATGTATCGCCATTGCCAAACGCATTTACCCATGTAGTAGGCCTGTAGTTTCCATCTTCACCTATCACTTCATTTACCACATCCCATGCATGTACACGGCCGGCATATCTGCCCGCTACCGTCTTTATATGCTGGCGAAGCCTTTCTATTTGTTCATCTTTGGTATTTGGCTTTCCGGCGGCATTGGTAAAAAACCAGGCGGGGCATTGATTATGCCATACCAGCGTATGCCCTATAATAAACATATTATTTTTCTCGCCAAATGCCACAAACTCATCTGCCGGGCCAAAATTAAAAACACCGGGCTCCGGGTTTATTAAAGCCGCTTTCATTACATTTTCTACTGTGATGGAATTGAAATGCTTTACTACAATATCCTGTGCTCCCTTTAACCTTCCTGAGGTAATAGCCGGATTTACGGCCGTACCTATTTTAAATGCATTTGCATAAGCATCTTTTAATGTGAAGGCATTACTTATATTTATTTTTTTGGTTGAACTGCAACCCGAAAAAAATCCGACGACTACAATTGCTATTGCAAATGAATAAACCTTTACTCCTGATATTTTTATAAACCCCTTCATCATATTATTTAACTGTGTTGGTGAGTGTGCCGATGCCATCAATACTAATGTCAATCACATCACCACTTTGCAATGTAAAATCGCTGCCGGGTACAATACCGGTGCCGGTCATTATTAAACAGCCGTAAGGAAAACTGCTTTCCCTGTAAATAAAACCAACCAGTTCCTGCGGTGTACGCTTCATTTGGTTTAAAGCAATAGTGCCTTCAAATACCACCGCAGTGTTTCTTTCTATGGCTAAATGAATATTTGTATCAGGTGATAGTGGCTCATTAGTTACATACACACAAGGTCCCACTGCTGCACAACCATCGTATGTTTTTGCCTGGGGCAGGTATAACGGATTTTCACCTTCAATGCTGCGGCTGCTCATATCATTGCCAACAGTATAGCCAATTATTTTTCCTGATGAGGTAACTACTAAAGTCAGCTCTGGTTCCGGTACATCCCAGCTTGAGTCTTTTCTTATTCTTACAAAATCTTTATTGCCCACTACACGGTGCGGTGTGCTTTTAAAAAAACATTCCGGCCTTTCTGCTTCATATACCTTGCCGTAAAAATCTGCACCACCAGCTGCTTTGCTTTCTTCCTGGCGTCCCACCATGCTGCGGTAATAAGTTACACCGCAGGCCCATAATTCCTGGTTGGGGCCAATAACCGGTAATACCTTTTCTATAGCATTTTTATCAACTGCTGTTGCAGTTGTAATTGCAGCTGTGGCTTTTTCAAAAACTGCATCATCGTTAATAAATGCTTCCCAATTTTCTTTAACCAAACAGCACTTATTGTTTAATTCTATTACTATCCCATTAACGGTGTTATACAGTTTCATTAGTTTCTATTTTGTTTTTAATTATTATTCCATAACCAGATAAGTGCTTGTGGCAAAATACTGCCACCATGTTTTCCACTATGGCTTCCGGTACCTTTTTCAAACTTAAAATTATACCCTTTATATTTTAACGCTGCCTCCATTTCAAGATTAGCCAGCCACCAGTTGCCATGTTCATTGTCCAAATCATTATTGCCATCCTGCATAAATATTTTTATATTTTTTCTTTTATGCTTGCGGATGATGGAAGGATAATTATTGCCGCCACGAATATTGGTATAGCTGCCGATTTGACTAAGCACTTTACTAAAATATTCAGGGTGCTCCCATGCCGCAGTAAAAGCACATATTGCACCGCTGCTTAACCCGCCTATGCCATGCATTGAAGGGTCTGTGGCTATCTTGTATTTTTTTTCAACTTCCGGTATAATTTCATCTATAAGCATTGAAGCATAGGTATCGTTTAAAACATCGTACTCATCGGCACGGTTGCTTGCTCTAAACCTGTTTACAGGATACTCGTTAGATGTGTGCCCCGGATTTACAAAAATGCAAATAGTAACCGGCAGTAATTTTTTGTGTATTAAATTATCGTAGACAATACAAACCCTTTGGTCTCCGCTATCACTTACAAACGCATGTCCATCCTGAAAAACCATTAATGCTGCTGGTTTTAAACTATCGTATTGAGCAGGCACATACACATAATACTCCCTGAAGTTGTTGTAAATTTTACTTTTCCATTCGTATTTGGTAACAGCTCCTTTTGGAACTCCTTTCTGCCGTTTACTATCCGGCCCAAATTTATAAAGGGAGTCTTGCGCATGTAATTGTATGCAGCAGCACCAGCAAAGAGCAGCGACAAGTAACTTCAATTGGGTTTAATTTATTTTTTTACTGTTAATTTATTCACCTCAAGCCAATAAATAAAAGAGTCGAACCATTTATTGCTGGTACGGTTTGGATTGCCCAATCCAAACCCGTGGCCGCCATTTTGGTAGAGGTGTAACTCTACTGGTATGCCGGCTTTAAACCATGATTCAATTACACCAAACTGACCACGGAATAAAAAGTCATCTGTAGCGATGGCGCAAAACATGGGTGGCGCATTTTTAGGTACATCCACTGGGCCCATGCCACCATAAATGGGGCCAATAAAAGCCAGTTTCATTTTTTTTGAATTCAATGTTGCATGCATGGTAAGCCCGGCACCTGCCGAAAATCCAATCATTCCAATTTTACTGGTGTCTACACCCCATTCTTTGGCTTTTTTTACAATCATATCATAGGCGGCTTCTGCATCCTGTAATTGATTGCTTAAATCAATTTGCATAGCATTATTAGGAGCAGGAGTTTTAGCAGAGTCTTTTGGAGGTGCCGGTATATTACGGGGCCTGTTCATCCAGTCGCTAAAGTCTGTTAGGTTGGGTGGAGTGGGGTGCAAACGATACTTTAATACAAATGCTGTTATACCTTTTGCTGCCAGTGCCTCCGCAACTTCCCATCCTTCGTTACCCATTGAAAGCCATCTGAACCCTCCGCCTGGTGCAACTATTACTGTAGTTCCGTTTGCTGTACCGGGTTTAGGAAAAAAAGGAGTGAGTGTGGCTGTTGTAATATTTCTTGCCATGGGGTCGCCCCATTGTTTAAACCAGCTTTCTGTTGCAGGTTGATTGCTTACCCCACCCGTTCCTAACGGAATAGCATTGGGCTCCTTGGGCGCATCCAATGGATAAATGGTACCATCCTGCGCATAAGTAGATTGGGCAAAAAATAATATAAACAGGGAGGTGATTATACCTGATAAGCGGGTGATTTTTTTTGTCATTTTATAATAGCTTTTACGTTAAAGTTTGGTTGTTATAGTTAGTGTATTATTTTAAAGCAATCCGCAACACATACATATCATTGGTTACATACAATGTTTTTTCATTGCTGCTAAGTGCACAGTTGCTGGTGGCTTCATCCAGTTTTATAAAGCCCAGTTTTTTACCACTGCTGTTAAAAATATAAACCCCGCCGGGGCCGGTGGCAAATACAATACCCTGTTTGTTTACTTTAAAACCATCGGGCAAGCCATGTTGCATTGTTTTTCTTTCTTCTGTGGCGCTGTAAAATATTTTGCCATTGCTCAAAGTGTCACCGCTTACGTCAAAAATGTACCAGTTGGGTTTATCGGGGTCGCTGCAGGCAACAATTAGTTGTTTTTCGCCGGGTAAAAATGCTAAACCGTTTGGACGGGTAATGGAATCAACCAACAAAATAACAGTGCCATCTTTCTTTACTTTATAAACGCCATTGTGTTTTATTTCTTTTAATGAATCGGTATCATCCTGTGTTTGTAAACCGTAAGGCGGGTCGGTAAAAAATAATTCGCCGCTGCTGTTGTACACACAATCGTTGGGACTGCTAAAACGTTTGCCTTCAAATTTATTTGCAATGCTTATATATTTCGCTTGTGGTTTATCCAATGGAGCGTCCATCTTTCCCATTTGCCGGTCGCCGTGCTGGCACAATACTAAATTGCCTTCGTTATCTAAGGTTAATCCATTGCTGCCGGGTTCTTTGCATTTGCTGGGAGTAGTGCCGGTATAACCACTGGGTTTTAAATATACTTCCGCACCTTTTGCTTCGGTCCATTTATACACCGTGTTCATGGGCACATCACTAAACAACAGCATATTGTGTTTTTCAATCCACAACGGGCCTTCGCTCCATTCGTAACCTTCGGCAATAATTTCTGGTTTGGTACTCGTATCGATGATAGCACCTGATGCTTCATCATATTGAATGATAGTGCCGGTGGTTTTGTACATAGCTTGTTTGGTATTGCTGTTGTTATTGCAAGATAAAAATGTGATAATTAAAAAAGCAGCAAGCGTTTGTTTCATGGTCTACAAGTTTATTATTTCTTCTAATACCTGCCTTCGACATCCTTCGACAAGCTCAGGATGACAAGGGCTGACAACTTTCAGGTTTTTAACTTTCGCAGTTTTTGAAATTACAAATATCAAAAGGACTTCGAATAATTGTTCAATAGAATTCATGCGGTACAAGAGTGCGACGCCACTGAAGCTGATAGTAGTATTGAAGCCTGGTACATAATTATCTCTCACAGATTGCAGGGATTATCACAGATTTTTCTGAGTGTATTTATGCCATCTGATAAAATCTGTGAGACACTTTAATGCGAATCCCTCGTCACCTCACTGCCGCTGCTTCCCTGTAAAAAATCCAAATCAGCGCCTTTATCACTGCCCATTACATGCTTAATGTACATACTCACATAACCTCTTGTTGCAGCTGGCGGCGGAGCAATCCATGCAGCTTTGCGTTTGGCCAGTTCATCATCACTTACATGTAATTGCAGTAAACGTTTGTCGACATCCAGTTCAATCATGTCTCCGTTTTGAACCAGTGCTAAATTTCCCCCAATAGCACTTTCAGGAGATACATGCAATACTGCGGTGCCATACGCTGTGCCGCTCATACGTCCATCGCTTATGCGTACCATATCTTTAACTCCCTTCTCCAATATTTTTTTAGGCAGTGCCATATTGCCCACTTCGGGCATGCCGGGGTAACCAACGGGGCCTACATATTTTAATACCATCACGCAGGTTTCATCAATGTCCAGCGCAGGGTCGTCAATACGTTTGTGATAATCTTCTATACTTTCAAACACCACGGCACGGCCTTTATGTTTCATGAGTGCAGGAGTGGCGGCACTGGGTTTTATAACGGCACCATTACTTGCAAGGTTTCCTTTTACCACCACAATACCTGCTTCTGGTTTGAATGGTGCGTTGTATGTTGCAATGACATCATCGTTATAACAATCTGTGGTGCCGGTGATATTATCATGATGATTTTTTCCGCTAACGGTAATTACATTTTTATGCAGTTTGTCTTTTAACTGGTTTAAAATAACAGGCAATCCGCCGGCGTAATAAAAATCTTCCATCAAATATTTTCCGCTGGGCATTAAGTTTAATAACAATGGAATTTTGCTGCCAATATTATCAAAGTCGTCAATTTTCAAGTCAACTCCAATTCTTCCTGCAATAGCTGTTAAGTGAATAACAAAATTAGATGAACCACCTACGGCAGAGTTGGTCATGATAGCATTTTCAAATGCTTCTCTTGTTAATACTTTATCAATGGTTAAATTTTCTTTTACCATTTCTACAATTCTTCTGCCGCTGAGTTGTGCCATTACTTTTTTACGGCTGTCTGCAGCAGGTATGGCTGATGCGCCACTTAATGTTAATCCTAAACTTTCCACCATTACTGCCATAGTGCTTGCTGTGCCCATTGTCATGCAATGCCCAATGCTGCGGCTCATACAACTTTCTGCAAATTCACAATCTTCCTGCGTCATCTTTCCCGTCTTCATATCTTCATCAAACTTCCATACATGTGTACCGCTGCCGATGGTTTGTCCTTTGTATCTTCCGTTTAACATTGGTCCACCCGGCACAACAATGGTTGGCAAACCCACGCTTGCTGCACCCATTACGGTACTGGGTGTTGTTTTATCGCAACCGGTTAACAGCACCACACCATCAATAGGATTGCCACGAATGCTTTCTTCTGCATCCATGCTTGCTAAATTTCTAAACAGCATGGCTGTTGGTTTCAGCAAGGTTTCACCCAAACTCATTATAGGAAACTCTACCGGAAAGCCACCGGCTTCCAGCACACCACGTTTCACTGCTTCTGCATGGTCACGAAAATGTGCATTGCAGGGAGTAAGCTCACTGAATGTATTGCAAATGCCAATCACGGGTCTGCCATCAAACATATCGGTGGGCATGCCCTGGTTTTTCATCCAGCTTCGGTAGATGATGCCGTCTTTGTCTTTACGACCAAACCAGTCCTGGCTGCGGAGTTTTTTTCCCATGTAGCTCCCTCGGTTTTAGAATAGGATAAAGATATCGGTTTCCGGGGAGGAGAACAGCCCGTTTTGTGTATTCTTTTTTCCTATTTTCGCGCAACTATTAAACTGTATCGAGTGAAGTCAATTCTATTATCCATTCTATTTGTCCTGG
>JANRMC010000261.1:0-23856 GCA_033761915.1 Flavihumibacter sp. | reverse complement strand
CGAGGCCATAACAAAAAAAATACCATGGAAATTAAATACATTCAAAAAATTGGAGAGAAGCTGAATATCACCGTTAAACAGGTGGTGAATATTGCAGAAATGAATAATGAAGGTGCCACCATTCCTTTTATGGCACGTTACCGTAAAGAGGCTACTGGCAATTTGGATGAAGTGGTTATTGGTAATGTGGTGGAAGAAATAAAATATTTTAATGAACTGGATAAGCGTAAAGAAACAGTTATTAAAACTATAGAAGGGTTGGGTAAATTAACACCCGAACTGAAAGAGCGTATTGAAAATTGTTTTGATGCTACGGTGCTGGAAGATATTTATCTGCCTTATAAACCTAAGCGTAAAACAAGAGCTACACAGGCAATAGAAAAAGGGCTGGAGCCATTAGCAAAAATTTTATTTGAACAGTCGGCTGTTATTGTTGAAGAAGCCGCTGCTGCTTTTGTAAAAGAAGATGTGAAAGACGTAAAAGAAGCATTGCAGGGTGCCCGTGATATTATTGCAGAATGGATTAGCGAACATGAGCAGGCCCGTAATAAAATACGCCAGTTATTTACTGAAGAAGCCGTGCTTACTGCTAAAGTATTAACCAGTAAAAAAGAAACAGAAGAAGCACAGAAATACCGCGATTATTTTGAGTTTAGTGAACCCTTGAAGCAAAGCCCCAGCCACCGCATACTGGCCATACGCCGCGGCGAGAAAGAAGGTTTTTTATTAATGGATATAGCTATTGATAAAACACAGGGAGTGGAAGCACTGGAACGTATTTTTATTAAAAATGCCAACGCCGCCGCTGCTGAAGTTAAAAAAGCTATTGATGATTGCTACGACCGCTTGCTGAAACCTTCTATAGAAAACGAGTTTCGGTTGCAGAGTAAAAATAAAGCCGATGAAGAAGCTATTAATGTGTTTGCAGAAAACCTGCGGCAATTATTAC
Source organism: Flavihumibacter sp. (assembly GCA_033761915.1). Lineage (GTDB taxonomy): Bacteria > Bacteroidota > Bacteroidia > Chitinophagales > Chitinophagaceae > JACMLD01. The sequence continues at coordinate 22,907 of JANRMC010000261.1, read as the reverse complement.
TGGCTTCTCCACTGGGGGCTAAAAAAATACTGGCTATTGACCCCGGTTTCAGAACAGGTTGCAAGGTTATTTGCCTGGATGAACAAGGTACTTTTTTACACAACACAACTATCTATCCGCATCCGCCGCAGCACGAAAGCAGTAAAGCCATTGCTGAATTAAAGTTTTTAGTAGATAAGTATAATATTGAAGCCATCGGTATTGGCAACGGCACCGCCGGAAGAGAAAGTGAACAACTGGTGCGTGGTATTGATTTTGGTAAACCGGTTAGTGTGTTTCAGGTGAATGAAAGCGGCGCTTCTATTTATTCTGCTTCTGAAGTGGCAAGAGAAGAATTTCCGAATGAAGATGTTACCGTGCGTGGTGCCATCAGCATTGGCCGCCGCTTATTAGACCCGCTGAGTGAACTGGTAAAGATTGATGCCAAATCTATTGGCGTGGGACAATACCAGCACGATGTGCAACAAACAAAATTAAAAGAAGCATTGGACCGCGTGGTAGAAAGTGCGGTAAACTTTGTTGGGGTGGATGTAAACACTGCATCGCGGCACTTACTTTTATATGTATCTGGCTTAAGTGCCACACTGGCAAAAAATATTGTAGAGTACCGCACACAAAACGGTGCTTTTAAAAGCAGGGATGAGCTGAAGAAAGTGCCCATGATGGGACCTAAAACTTTTGAGCAATGTGCGGGCTTTTTGCGCATACCGGGGGCGGCCCATCCGCTGGACAATTCATCCGTACACCCCGAACGTTATGCATTGGTACAACAAATGGCGGCCGATGTGCAGGCTTCTTTAGAAGAACTAATTAAGAAGGCTGAACTGCGCAGGCAAATAAGCAAAAAGAAATATGTGAGTGAAACAGTGGGTGAGTTTACTATTGATGATATTTTAAAAGAACTGGAAAAACCAGGCAGAGACCCCCGCGCCGTTATTGAAGAATTCAGGTTTGATGAAACGATTAAAACCATTGAAGACGTTAAACCGGGCATGGTGGTGCCGGGTATTGTTACTAATATTACCAATTTTGGCTGCTTTGTGGATATTGGTGTGAAACAGGATGGACTGGTACATATTTCTCAGCTGAGCAATACTTTTGTAAGCGACCCCAATGAAGTGGTAAAGCTGCAACAGAAAGTAACCGTTACGATAACGGAAGTGGATGTAAGCCGTAAACGCATTGCCCTGAGCATGAAAGATAACAGTAAACCACAGCCCAGAACAGGCGGAAGCAATAATAATAAAAAACCGGCTGCGCCCAAAAAGCCCGAGCCGCTGAACCCCTTTGCGGCTAAACTGGCCGAACTGAAAAAGAAATTTGAATAAGCATTGTAAGGCTGTAAGAGTCTGTTTTTAATTTGCGCTTTCTGTGAGAAAAAAAAGCCCCCGCTGAAAAGCAGGGGCTTTACCGAACTATCCCGATAGCGGTGGGACAGTTATTTTAAGGTTCTTGCTGGTATAATTTTTTTCTTTTCTTACCTAAGTATACATCTAACAGCAGCAAACCCAGCACAGCATTCACCATTATAAATACATTGGTATAGGTATTGTTAAATAGCTTGCCCCATTCCAGTTTCTGGCTGTAATCGGTTAATAATTTACTGGTGGCATCGCTGCCGCCGCTGCTGCCCCAGTTTAACTGGCCCAGTGTAAATACCAATAAACCCACAATCATAATGGCAAAGAAGCCGCCAATGCCATAAATAATTTTCTTATCAATATAAGTTTTGGTGGCCGGTGCAATTTGCAGGCGGGCAATTTCTTCCATTACGTTTTGGGTAAAACGCATAGAAGGTTCATCCAACTCTAAATTGTGTTGCACCAATTGGTGGGTTTGCAGCAATTGCTGGTATTTATGGCGCCAGGCTTCCTGGGTGGCTATCAGTTCTTCAATAAAGTTTTTTTCCTGGCTGCTGCTGAGGCCATCAATATAATCCCACAGACGCTCTTCCATCTGCGCTTCATCGCTGCCGGGTGCATAAAAAAACTGGTTTATAAATTGTGTTTTCATCTGTTCAGTTTTACAATGAATCACTTTTTTTGTTGGGCCGTTAATCTGCCTTGTTTTGCTGCCATAAGCACCACCGCTAACAGGTGCGACGCAACGGCTGCTTAATAGCAGCACAACTGCTGGTTACAACAAATCTTTTACTTCTTGCGTAAAATGCTTTTCCATTTTGTCTTTTAAACGGGTGCGGGCCCGGTGCAGTTTTACTTTAACTGTGTTAGGGTCCAGTCCCATTATTGCTCCAATTTCTTCCAGGCTTTGCTCGCCTTTATAAAACAGGGTAATAATTTTTCCATCATCGGGGCTTAACAGTTTAATGGCTTCGTTTACCATGGCCACCTTACTTTTTTGTTCTATAGTATTAGCCCGCATGCCACCATCAATATTATCGGCCACTGCAAAAACACGTTCATCATCCAAACTTTGTGCCTGCAATCTTTTCTTACGCACAAAGGTAATGCAGGTGGTATTGGCAATGGTATACAGCCAGGTGCTAAACTTAGCATCGCCCCTGAAATCGGCCAGGCTGCGATAAGCTTTTATAAATACATCCTGCGCAATCTCTTCCGCATCTTCGCGGCTGCTGGTATAGCGGCCGCAAATAGAAAATACAAGGCTTTGGTAACGCTGCACCAGTTGGGCATAGGCCTTTTGGTTACCAGCTTTTACCTCTTGTATTAATACGCTATCGTTCAGTTCGGTTAACATGATACAAGCATAAGACTACCACCGGGGCAGGCAGGTTACAGGGGGGTTAAAAAAACTGCTTCCACAAATATCTGCTTTGTTATACCATATAATGTAGCCGGCAGTTTAAAAAAAAATTAAGGCCCCCTGTAACCTGGTTTTGCCGTCTGCAGTCTTATGGGTATAGTTCTTTACATGGGTTTGGCAGCCGGCAACCTAAATACCAAGCTGGTTTACAGGCCCAAAAAAATGTTTTGAAAGACTGTAACCTGGTTTTTAAACGCGTAGTCTTACAAAACAGAAACACAATCAACTTATTTAAAACATAAAAACTCAATACAATGGGACCAGAAGTAATAGGAACATTAATTCCAATTTTTGTAAGCTTAGGCGCTTTTGCAATGGTGTTTGGTTTGCGTTACCTGCGCAACAAAGAAAATATGGCCATGATAGATAAAGGCATGGACCCTAAACTGAATGAAAAAAGTCCATCACCTTTCAGAAGTCTTAAATGGGGTTTACTCTTTGTAGGCGTTGGCCTTGGTTTGTTTGTTGCTTATTTATTAGAACAATTTGCATTACCTAAAGATGCAGACCCCGAGGCAATTTATTTTGGTTTAATCTGCATTGGCGGTGGCCTTGGCCTGATAGGCTCTTACAAAATAGAGAAGCGGGAAGTGTTTGATAAAAAATAATGAACCCTCATATAGTTACCCACCTTATCCTCTTCAGTTCCGCCATTGGCGGAACTTTTTTTATGTGTTAACCGGCAGCGGTAAATTCATTCAGCAGTCGTTGCGTCGCACACGTGTGCCGTAGTGGGCATGGCAGCGGTTTTATTGTGTAAGCCACATGCCCAGGCAGCCGCAAATAGCTTTCACCAGCATCAACCCATCTATAACCAATAAGTAAAAAAAAATAGAGCGGCGCTGTTGTAATAAAAAAGCCACCACTAATAAACAAATAAACGGAATGGTGTTTAATACAATTCTCAGCAGCGGAAAATGCAGCTGCCAGGCTAATAATAAAAAACTACCCAGCCCCAGCAGGCACAACGGAATGATGATGGAAAAGATAGTATAGCGCAACCCCTTTTGCACTACAAAAGTTTTTACCTGCTGGTTATGGTCAACAGCATAATCCTTTATATCAAACATAATACAGAGCACCGCAATAAACATCAGGTTTTTTATAAACAGGCGAAGCAGTACTGGTTCTGGTGTAAAATTTAAATGGTGGGTAATGGTATAAAACAAAACAGGGTATATGGTTACCACACCCGCCCAGCAAAAGCCAATAACAAAAGGTTTTAGCCAGCCAATCTGCCGCAAGGTGTTTTTGCCCCCCAGGCTGCCGTTAAAACCATAATACAAACTACCCACCGCCGGAAAAATCAACCATAAAAAAAAATCTTTTAAAGAAATAGTTGCTATGGCAGTACCATACTTTATTAAAACATACACCACAAAAGAAAGTACCAGTAATAGGGCCAGTAGCTGGTGTAATTTAATTTGCTGGCGGTGTTGCCGGTACCAATTGCTGCGGGGGTTATTAACGGCAGCTGTTTGCTCACTAATGTAAGCAATGGTATAAAAAGCCATGGTACCCGCCATTATTGCCAGGTAATAAAACCAGTTGTTAAGCGGATAGTTTTGTTGCAAGGCCGCTTCTGCAGATAAAGCCACTGCACAGATGCCGTAAAAGTAATTGCCATACAGCAACCATTGCAGTAACTTTTGTAAAAGCGGCGGTTTGTTGTGTATACTGAATACTTGTGACAATTGTGGCTGTTTCTGCTAAAGGTAAATTGCTTTTACTTAAATAAATCAAAGCTTCTTAACATACAACAGTACAAGTCCAGCTGATGCGGGATAAAGAGTAACTGCTATTCGTACCTCATAGCGTTACAGCTAACATGTGCGACGCAACGATGTTGCCATGATTCCGAATGTTCGGAACAAAAACTGGTATTATACTTTTTTAATTGAGTTGTACATGTGGCAGGCGGTAAGTGAGGCCGTCTAATACAAACAGTTCATCAATTTCGTAGGTCCAGTATTTGCTGAGTGGCGATTTTGAGAGATACTCATCAACGGCGGCTTTGCTTTCTGCATTAATGGTAATCCATGCCCGCAGGCTTTCCATACTAACGGCGTAGTGATCAATTACCTGTTTATTTATGAGCATGTTGATGTAGGTGCGGTGAGAGGGTACAAGAGACATAAACTCATCGTCCATTTCAAAATTGATGCTTACCTGGTATTTCTTTAACTCCATAAACTTAATCTCCTTGGTAAAATAACGAATAAAAGAGGGAAAAAGTTTCCCAACAAAATGATAATTGTACATATCACAGGCGCCAATCGGTTAACTGGTTTACCAGTTGCGGTTGGTAATGGGTGGTTACCTTTATGTAATTATCGGTATAACCCTCCATTATGCCCTGTTTATCCTGCCCTTCAAATAATACTTTACGGGTTTGGCCGCTGTGCTGTTGGGTAAAGTACTGCTGCTTCATATATGAAAGATTGCGCAGTGTTTTATTGCGCTGGTGGCGGGTGTTAACCGGCACCACAGGCTTTATGGTAAGTGCGTGGGTATTGTCTCTTTCAGAATAAGTAAATACATGCAGGTAAGAAATGGGCAACTGGTGTAAAAAATCAAAGGTTTCTTTAAACTCAGCAGCACCCTCTCCCGGAAAACCAACAATCACATCCACCCCAATGGCACAATGCGGCATCAGGGTTTTAATCAGCTCCACCCGTTCTGCGTACAACTCTTTTTTATAACGACGGCGCATTAAACCCAGTATTTTATTGCTGCCGCTTTGCAGGGGTATATGAAAATGCGGCATAAATTTTTTACTGTTGGCTACAAAAGCAATAATATCATTGGTAAGCAGGTTGGGCTCAATAGAAGAAATGCGGTAGCGTTCAATACCCGTTACTTCATCTAATGCCTGCACCAGTTCAAAAAAACTTTCGTTGCGTATCAGTTTGCCGGTGTTTGCTGCATCTGCCGTTAAGCCAAAATCGCCCAGATTTACCCCGGTTAAAACAATTTCTTTTACGCCGTTTGCTGCCAGTTCTATGGCCTGTGCAACCACATTGCTAATGGTATTGCTTCTGCTTTTGCCACGGGCCATAGGTATGGTGCAAAAAGAACAGTTATAATCGCAGCCATCCTGCACTTTTAAAAACGTGCGGGTGCGGTCGTTTATAGAAAAAGAGCTGTTGAAGCTGTGTACATCATCAATATCGCAGCTACTTATTTTAGCGCTATCACCTCTGCTTAAAGTTGCCAGGTGCTGGGCAATATTAAATTTTTCAGCGGCCCCTAATACCAGGTCAACCCCGGGTATTGATGCAATTTCTGTTGGCTTTAGCTGGGCATAGCAGCCGGTTATTACCACCAGGCTTTCGGGGCTTTTGCGTTGTATGCGGCGCACCAGCTGGCGGCATTCTTTATCGGCATTATCGGTAACACTGCAGGTGTTTATTACATATATATCGGCAAAATCGTCAAACGCTTTTTTCTCAAAACCTTCCTGCTCCAGCAAGCGGCTGATGGCGCTGGTTTCAGAAAAATTAAGCTTGCACCCAAGGGTGTGAAAAGCTACCGATTTTTTTATGCCTGTCTCCGTCATAACCTGTATTTACAAGAGCGGCAAAATTACAATTTTATAGTGTTGGTTGCAGTATTTAGATTTGTTCTGTTTTTTTAATACCAGCAGCGGTGCTATCTTCAACATCGTTGCGCCTGCCCCGGTTTGCTACCGGGGTCGTACAATCACTTCATCTTCAGTGCCACTGGGGAGCAAAAAAATACCGCGTATGAATCTTAAAAAGGCAATGCCCTATATTTTTCTGGCTATTTTGCTGGTAGTAACCATCACTATCCGGCGTTGCAAAGGCATGGCTCCTGTAGTAGATGATACCAACAAACCCCGCCGGCAGCAAACCACCACCAATCGGGATAGAGGCTTTGACCGCCGCGTCAGCTATATTGATTATTCGGCCCATGCCAAATGCCGTATGAAATGCCGTAAGATTACCCAGGAAGAAGTAAAAGACATTATGCAAAACGGCAACATCAACTATAACAAAAGCGATGTAAATGACCGGCCTTGCCCCACCTATGCATTAGAAGGCTATACACAAAAAGATAACCAGCATGTGCGTATTGTTTTTGCACAATGCGATAACAGTACCAAGGTAGTAACCTGTATAGATTTAGATCAGGATTTTGAATGCCATTGCCCCGGAGATGATAAAAAATAACTATGCACTTATTTAAAACCATTTTGCAGGTTCTGTACACCATTTACTCGGCCATTTTATTTGTTGCCATTTTACTGGTTATTACCCCTTTTGTTATTGTTGCTTCTTTCTTTGGTAAAATAAATGGTGGTAATGCCATTTATAAAATGTGTTACTGGTGGGCAACGGTTTGGTTATTTTTAATTGGCATACGGGTGCGCATACAATACGAAGCGCCGCATAACCGGCAGCAGCAATACATTTTTGTATCAAACCATATTTCTTATATGGATGTGCCCATGTTTGTGCGAACCATTTTACAACCCATACGGGTATTGGGCAAGGCAGAGCTGGCTAAAATACCGGTGTTTGGTTTTTTATATAAGAATGCGGTGGTAATGGTAAACCGAAACAACGCGGCCGACCGTGCTAAAAGTATTTACACCTTAAAACGGGTTATTGCAAAAGGCATTAGTGTAGTAATTTGTCCCGAAGGAACCTTTAATGAAAGCGGCCAGCCATTAAAAGCATTTTATGATGGCGCTTTTCGGATTGCCATAGAAACGCAAACACCCATTAAGCCATTTGTATTGCCCGATACGGTACGCAGAATGCATTACCGTTCTTTTACCGATAATACACCCGGCGTTTGCCGTGCCATATTTTTAGAAGCAGTACCCGTGGCCGGTTTAACTTTGAAAGATGTGGAGCAATTGAAGCAGACAGTGTATAATAGAATGGAAGCCGCTTTAATAAAATATGATTACGGAAAATAAAAAATGCTGGTGTTTGTACTGCTGCAGAAGGGTGCGACGCAACAATGTTTAATGTTTGAGACAAATGCCGGTTACAAAATAAAATATTGACAACAACAAACGATACTACCTTATTTACAACCACTGCCAGTTTGTTTGCAGAAGTAATTATTCCGCTGGCCTTGCCCAAGAATTATACATGGGCCATACCCACCCATTTAAAAGAAAAAGTGCAGGTGGGCTGCCGGGTAGAAGTGGTTTTGAAAAATAAAAAATATGCCGGGTTGGTGAAAAGATTGCATACCGATAAACCGGCTGCATTTGACCCCCGTGAAATTTTGAATGTATTAGATGATGCACCCATTGTACACACGGTGCAGTTGCAATTGTGGCAATGGATGGCCAGTTATTATTTCTGCAGCGAAGGAGAAGTAATGCAGGCGGCACTGCCCACGCATTTTAAGTTAAGCAGCGAAACCGTGTTGCTCTATAACGAAGAAGCAGGAGACGATTTCAGCCATTTAGATAATGATGAATTTTTAGTGGCAGAGGCTTTGCTGATAAGAAAGGAATTGAAATTAATGGAAGTGCAACAGCTGTTAGATGCCAACCATGTGTACCCCGTTATAAAAAGACTGATTGATAAAAAGGTATGTTTTGTTTGGGAAGAACTGAAACATACTTATAAAGAAAAGCGGGAACCTTATGTAATACTGAACCCGCAATATGATAACGAAGAAGCGCTGAGTGAACTGTTGAATAATTTTACCCGTGCCCCTAAACAAATGGAGCTGTTGCTGGCTTTTTTACATTTTCAAAAAACAGAAGGAGAGGTAAAGCAACCCGATTTATTAAAGAAAGCCAATGCTACCGCGGCACAATTAAAGGGACTGATAGAAAAAAATATCCTCCTGATAGAAAAAAGATCGGTAGACCGCATCAGGCAATTACCTAAGAACATAGAAATAGATTTTACGCTGAGTGCTGCACAGCAAACAGCATTAGATGCCATTAACACAGCGTTTGCCGATAAAAATGTTTGCCTGCTGCACGGTGTTACCAGTAGTGGTAAAACGCAACTCTACATCCGTTTAATGGAAGCGGCTATTAAAGAAGGCAGACAGGTATTGTATATGCTGCCAGAAATTGCATTAACAGCACAAATCATCCGCCGGCTGCAAAAACATTTTGGCGGGTATATAGCTATTTACCACTCCCGCTTTACACAAAACGAGCGGGTGGAAATATGGAACAAAGTAAAAACCGGCGAAGTAAAAATTGTATTAGGCGCCCGTTCTTCTTTGTTTATGCCCTATGCTAACCTGGGTTTAATTATTTGCGATGAAGAGCATGATGCATCTTATAAACAACAAGACCCCGCACCCCGTTACCATGCCAGAGATGCGGCTGTTTATTTTGCGTCTTTGCAAAATGCAAAAGTGTTGTTAGGCAGCGCCACACCATCTATAGAAAGTTATTACAATGCCACCACCGGTAAGTATGCATTGGTGCCATTGGCAGAACGCTTTGGCGAAATGCAGTTGCCACAAATTATAGTAACCAATACCCGTACTATAAAAACACCCGATAAAAGCCGGGTTACTATTTCGCCGGATTTAAAAAATGCTATTGAACAAAGCTTGGCCGGCAACCGGCAGATAATATTATTCCAAAACCGACGTGGCTATTCGCCCTACCAGGTTTGTCAGAGTTGTGGTTGGATACCGCAATGCAATCATTGCGATGTGTCTTTAACCTATCATAAAACAAAAGCAAAACTGGCTTGCCATTATTGTGGCACCAGTTACCCGCTGGTACAAATTTGTAAAGCCTGTGGCGGACATGTTTTTGCACAGCAAAATTTTGGCACCGAAAAAATAGAAGAAGAATTGCAGGAATTGTTTCCCCATGCACGCATCAGCCGTATGGATGTGGACAGTGTAAAAGGAAAGCAGGGGCACGATGCGCTCATTCAGTTATTTGAACAGCACCGCGTAGATATTTTAGTGGGCACACAAATGGTGGTAAAGGGGCTTGATTTTGAAAATGTAGAACTGGTGGGCATATTAGATGCTGATGCCATTTTAGGTTTTACCGACTTCCGGGTAAACGAACGCGGCTTTCAGTTAATGGAGCAGGTGAGTGGTCGTGCCGGCAGAAAAGAAGTAGCCGGTAAAGTAATAGTGCAAACCCGCAACCCGCAGCACCCGGTAATTGTAAAAGTGCAGCAGCACGATTATAAAAATTTCTTTACAGAAGAACTCATCAACCGTCAGCAATTTTTTTACCCGCCCTACAGCCGCGTTATTAATTTATTATTTCGCCATAAAGATGCGGCTATTGTAAATGCAGCCGCCCATTTTTTTGCCACACAGTTAAAGCAGTATATAGCCCCTTATCTGGTAGGCCCCGCAGAGCCCGTAGTAAACCGGGTACGCAATATGTATTTAATGGAGTTGTTGCTGAAGATTCCGAAAGACACGGCTATTAACAATCAGGTGCGGCAACTGATTTATACCACAGAGGCTTTACTGCATGCCGATAAAAAATTCAGAGCCGTACAGGTAATTGCCAATGTAGATCCTGTATAGTTTTTTTATGAGGTTACCAGTATTGTATTTTCATAGCAGCATCGTTGCCACGCTCGTTTCATCGGCAACGCATTACGCATCTTTTTTTAATCCAGCTTTATTTTGTGGTTCAATTTACTTTATGAACTACCACTATTGTTTTGACCACAATATCGCCAACACGTTGTTTATTTTCTGTGTTGCCGGCAACAATAATACCCACCAATCCAAAAAAAGGAAAATAATCTACAATATCAAAAAGATGCCGCACTACTGCTTGCCCCAAGCTAATCTTGTTACCTTTTATGCCTATTACTTTAATATTAAAAATAGCTTTACCCACTGTTTGCGTAGTTAAACCTTCTAATAACGGAATAAACAAAAACCAGCTTGATAGCAACCCCAAAGCTGGTAAACCTGTAAGATGATATGTAGTATCTCCTGTTGCTACATCTGTAACTGGTGTACCTACCCATTGCAAAATCAGGTACAGAAATAAGCTATAAATGGCATAGTCAATCACACTTGCAAACCATCTTTTGGTTTTGCTGGCTAATACCATTGAGTCGGTGGGTAATGGCTGCATGGTGTTTAGTTTATTTCAATTTCATCAGCAAATAGCCATGCCGCAGAACCAGCGCCGGGGTTGCCAGCGGGTATGGTTCCATAATTTTTTACCACTACCCGTACAAATTTTGCCTGCTGCGGCTGAAAGCTTACACCCGCTTTACGCAATGGAGTTACCATTGTAAACTGGTTAGCACTGCCGGCTAATTTATAATTGCTGCCATCCTCAGAAATATATACTTCAATAGCAGACGGGCGATAGATCCAGCTATTAGCCGCTTCTAAAATGCCAACATTTACTTCTTTAATGGTTTGCAGGCTGCTCATTTCTATTACTGCATCCAGGTTGGTGCCGCTGAAGCCTAAAAATTCATTCCGCTTTTGTAAGCCCCGTTCATTCCATACGCCATTTACCAAAGTAAATGCACCATCGCCCGGATAGCTTTTTGATGGAAGATTAGCAAGTGTAACTTTTTGTGCAGTGGCTTTGTTGAAGTAAAAACTTTGTACACGGCTTACATCATAGTTTACACGTATTCTTCCGGTTTCATTTTTACTATGTGCGATGATTGTTTCGTTTTTTGAAAGTAGAATGGGGCCAACATAGTTTAGCACTTCTGCATTCAAATTCACTAATGAATCTTTTAAAACACCCTTTTCGCCGCTTGGATCTTTCTTCCAATCGGGTACCTTTACAATCTGCATACGCTCTGTCTCTATTTTCCTTAATACCGTAATTGGAAATAGATTTTTATTATCAAATTCAGCAATTACCCCTCTCTGTAAAGAATCTGGCCTTACTTTCATTGTTATTTCATAGAAAGCAGAACTATAGTTTATTTTTTCCTTGTAATAACGTAGGCAGAGAAATGGAATCTTTTTCTCAAACATCTCCCAGCTTCTTTTTTCTTTGGGGGTCCATAACACTTCACTCAGCGCTGCCAGCCTTGGAAAAATCATATACTCTACTTTGCGTGGGTTGGTCATGTATTCGGTCCACACATTGGCTTGTGCCCCCAATACAAAATGATGTTTGTCTGCAGGCAGTTCTGCCGGTATGGGTTCATAGGCATATACTTTTTCTAAAGGAGTGAAACCGCTAATGGTAATAGAGTCTTCGTTTTCACTTTGTGCATAATCAAAATACACATGACTGCCGGGCGTCATTATAACCTGGTGGTTTTGTTTGGCTGCTTCAATGCCGCCGCTTTCACCGCGCCAGCTCATTACAAGAGCGTTGGGAGCAAGGCCACCTTCCAGTATTTCATCCCAGCCAATAATAGTGCGTCCTTTTTTGTTAATGTGTTTTTCTATGCGTTGTATAAAATAGCTCTGCAGTTCATGTTCATCTTTTAATCCTTTTTCTTTCATCAGTTGCTGGCAAAAAGCACTGCGTTTCCAGGCTTCTTTGGGGCATTCGTCGCCACCAATATGAATGTATTTAGAAGGAAACAGAGCCATCACTTCATCCAGCACATCCTGTAAAAAACCAAACGTGTATTCTGTAGGACAAAATACATCTTCAAATACACCCCATGTTTCCTGCACCAATTTGCCTCCGGCTTTTTTACCCGCTACAGATCCGTTACCACCGGGTATTACCGTTGGCTCTTTAGGAAAACAACTCAGCTCGGGGTAAGCTGCGATAGCTGCACTGCTGTGCCCGGGTAATTCTATTTCAGGAATAATAGTAACATATCTTTTAGCAGCATAAGCTACTATTTCTTTTACCTGTGCCTGTGTATAAAAACCACCGTGCCGGGTATTGGTATTGCCGGTGCCGGGTTTTTTACCGGTGATGGTGCCATACCTGTAACCACCAACCTGTGTAAGCTTGGGGTATTTTTTTATTTCAATGCGCCAGCCCTGGTCTTCGGTTAAATGCCAATGAAAATAATTCATCTTATGCTGGGCAATGTAATCGATGTATTTTTTTATAAAGTCTACCGGCATAAAATGACGGCCCACATCTAAATGCAAACCACGGTAGGCAAATCTTGGATAGTCTGAAATATTTACCCATGGCAGTACAATTTTAGCAGCCGTACTTTTTGTTTCGGCGGGTGGTAATAATTGCAATAAGGTTTGCACGCCATAAAAAACGCCTTCAGCATTATCGCCGGCAATATAAATGCCGCCATTGTAAATATTAACAATATGGGCGCCCGGTATTTCATGGTCCATGCGCTCATAATTTAATACAATGGCATTTTTAAAATTGGTGTCCTTTATAATGTTTAATTTAAAACCATAAAAGCGTTGCAGGTAATCGTTTAAAAAATGAGCGCTGTTTTCAAGGCCGCTGCCAGCCAATACAATGGGGGTGTTACTGGTTATGGTATTTGTGCCGCTGGTTTGTGGCCAGTTTATTTCTGCCGGTTGCGGCACTATGGTAAGTTCTTGTGCTTTTAAACGAATGATGGTGCATGCAAGCAAAAGGGCCAGTAAACACTTCATAGTATAGTTTTTGATTACAAGAGTACTGTAATAATTTTTTATAAAGAAGAATTTGTAATAAATAAAAGCTCCGGTAAAATTTATTTTTACCGGAGCTCTTTTAAGATATGCCGTACAAGTGTGCGACGCAACGATGCCGCTATGAAAGACTATTGCCGGCTACATAAAAAAATTATTTAACCACGGGCAGTATAATGCTTGAAGCATTCACCGCATCGTGATGAATACGGATGGTGGCTTTTTGAAAATCTTCCGGATTGGCTTCGTAAATGTTTACAAATTTTTGCGGGTTGCGGTCAACCAGCGGAAACCAACTGCTTTGAATTTGTATCATAATACGATGGCCTTTCTTAAATGTATGTGCCACATCGGGCAGCTCAAATTTTACCGTTTCTATTTTATTGGGTTTAAAGGGCACCGGTGTTTCAAAACTGTTACGGAATTTACCCCGCATAATTTCTCCGCGTACCAGCATCTGATAAGCATCCATTAAATAACTGCCACCACCGGCACGGCCTTGTGCCTGCTGCTCTCCGGGGTAACTGAATTTATCGGGAAACACATCTATCACCTTCACTACAAAATCGGCATCGGTGGTAGAAATTGAAGTGAGCAGGTTGGCAATTACTGTACCTGCCAGCGTTACATCATCACTCAATACATCGGTTTGAAATACCAGCACATCGCTGCGGCGGGCAGCAAAGCGCTGGTCGTCGGTCATGTAAGCTACAGTTCTGCTATTGTGTACATCTTCTGTATACGGCACCGGTTTTGCGGGATCGCTTATATATTCACTGAAACTGTTTTTACCGGTGGGTTTGTTCCAATCTAACTTGCCATTGGGTTGCAGGTAAATGGCTTTGTCTTCTTTGGCAGCAGGGGGCCATTGCTCATAATTTCTCCAGGTATTTTCGCCGGTAAAAAATATAGTGGCTTCAGCCAGTTTGCTGATATCTCCTTTTCCTTCTAAATGATATTTAAAGAAAGGCATTTCAATATTGTTTTGATACCACTCAGAAGTATTGCTGCCAAATTTTACATTGCCTAATTGCGTGCCATCGGCTCTTGACCATTGCCCATGATACCAGGGACCCATGACAATACGGTTATTGTTTTTAGCTTTCTTTTCAATGGCTTCATAGGTGCGCCAGGCACCAAAGCAATCTTCTGCATCAAACAAACCACCTACTACTAATGTGGCTGTGCCATTGGGTACATAGTTGGTAAAGTTGCGCACATTGCGGGCCTTCCACCAATCATCATAATTCGGATGCTGGTATAAATCCTGCCAGAATTTTACATCGGGCCCCATCTTTGCAGCCAGGTCTTTTAAAGAGCCCGACTCTAAATAAAATTTATAACTGTCTCTGGTAGGAAAACTATAACCCGGTGCACCTACTGTAGTTGGTTTGGGGCGTGGCTTGCCAAAGCTGCTGTAAAAAGAAAAACCATCCATTTGAAAGAAAGCGCCGTTGTGGTGAAAATCATCGCCCATAAACCAATCGGTAACCGGCGCCTGCGGACTTACTGCTTTTAAAGAAGGATGGTTGCTGAGTGCTGCCATGGTAGAATAGAAACCGGGATAAGAAATGCCAAATATGCCCACGCGGTTATTATTGTGCGGAATGTTTTTTACCAGCCAGTCAATAGCATCATAGGTGTCGCTGGCTTCATCCGTTTCGTTTCCTTTTTTATCAGGGTTAAAGGGGCGCACATCCATAAACTCTCCTTCACTCATCCAGCGGCCCCGCACATCCTGTATGACAATTATATAATTGCGACGCATGTAATAACGCCAATGATTATTCCAAAAACTACGGTAATTGGTTTCTCCGTATGGTGCGCAGGAGTAGGGGGTGCGGCTCATTAAAATAGGATGCTCTTCTGTTGCATCTTTGGGTGTGTAAACAGCTGTAAACAGTTTCACCCCATCCCGCATGGGTATATAAATTTCTTTTTTGGTGTAGTTATCGCGTATCCAGGCAGAGTCTAAAGAGTTTTGTGCCTGCAGCAGCACAATAGAGAGCAATGCTGCTAATAATAAAAATGTTTTTCTCATGTACTTTGGTTTTGTAAGTTTAAATTTACAGTATTCTCCACCACCGTAATTTCACAATTTATGAACGGCAACGAGGCACTCATTACCCGGTTTTATACTGCTTTTCAGCAATTAGATTATGCCACTATGCAGCAGTGTTATGCCGATGCCGTTATTTTTAACGATCCTGCATTTGGTATACTGCAGGGGGCCGAAGCTAAGGCCATGTGGGAAATGCTTTGTAAGAATGCCAAAGACTTTTCGCTTACGTTTTCAAACATACAGTTGCTGGATGATGAGTATGCCACTTGCAATTGGGTGGCCACATACACGTTTTCAAAAACGGGCCGCCAAGTAGTTAATAATATTAAGGCGCACCTGCGCATACAAGAAGGTAAAATAACCGAGCATACCGACCAGTTTGATATTTGGAAATGGAGCCGGCAGGCATTGGGCACGCCCGGTTTATTATTAGGCTGGAGCGGTTATATGAAAAATAAGATACAACAGAATGCCCGCCAGAGCTTAGAAAAGTTTATGGCAAGGCAGTAAATATTTTTTGTAACCAGCTTTTGTCCCGAACATTTGGGATCAATGAAACATCGTTGCGTCGCACACTTGTGCTGAAGTATTTTTTTGAACACATAGACACAAAGGCTTACATAAAATTATCAACCAATATAATCTTATAAGTATCTATGTTTCTATATGTGTATGTTGTAAAAAAAAGAGCTGCTTTACAGCAACTCTTTTTAAAATATCGGGTAGTTTAAATTTAATCCAGCTTGGTAATTTTAAGCATGTTGGTGGGCAGGTGCAAATGAATGGGGGTACTGCCGGTACTAATGATTACATCGCCACTTTTTACAAAGCCACGTTCTTTTAATATCTGTATCTGGTCTTCTAAAATATTATCCAGGCTTTCTTCTTCTGCATAGTAAAAGGCCCGCACTCCCCAGCTTAAGCTAAGCTGATTAATTAATGTTCTTTCTTTACTGAAAATATATAAAGGCGCTTTGGGACGGTAGCTGCTCAGCATAAAACCGGTATAGCCGCTTTGTGTCATACCAATCAACGCATCCGCATTAGCATCTTTAGCAATTTTACAAGCGTTGTAGCAAATAGCATCACTTAAGAAAGAAGGAGAGTGGGTTTGTGGTTTTAAATCTTCCTCCCTGTTGTAACGATATTCTGTGGCTTCTACCTCCACAATAATTTTACGCATGGTTTGCACCACCAGCACGGGGTGCTGACCGGTTGCAGTTTCACCGCTTAACATAACCGCATCTGCACCTTCCAGTACGGCGTTGGCCACATCGGTAATTTCGCTGCGGTTAGGTTTGGTGCGGTCTATCATGCTTTCCATCATTTGGGTAGCCACAATTACAGGCTTGGCACGATGGATACATTTACGGATGAGTTGTTTTTGAATTAAAGGTACCTGCTCTACGGGTACTTCCACACCCAGGTCTCCGCGGGCCACCATTATACCATCGCTCTCCACAATAATATCGCGGATATTGGTTAATGCTTCCGGCATTTCTATTTTAGCAATAATCTTGGTTTTGCTTTTGCGCTCATCAATTTTGCTGCGCAGTATAACAATATCTTTTACGCTGCGCACAAAAGATAACGCCACCCAATCCAGTTTTTGATCAATAATAAAATCAAGATCGGCTAAATCTTTTTCTGTTAATGCAGGTAATGAAATTTTAGTATCGGGCAGGTTAATACCTTTTTTAGAAGAGATGATGCCACCCAGTGTTACTTCTACTTTTACATCGCCGTTTTTAGCAATGTCAATTACTTTTACTTCCAGTTTGCCATCGTCAATCATTATCTTATTACCAATCTTCACGTCTTCGTGCAGGTTGGGGTAAGAAACATAGATGCGCTCTTTGTTGCCTACTAATTTTTCATTGGTAAATGTGAGAATGTCTCCGGGCACCACGGGCAGCGAGTTATTTTCAATTTCACCCACCCGTAGTTTGGGGCCTTGTAAATCTCCCAGTATGGCAATATTGTACGGCTCTGTTTTATTAATGTTACGGATGTGTTCAATTATCTTCAGTTTGTCTTCATGGTTGCCGTGAGAGAAATTGAGGCGGAATACATTTACCCCGGCACGGGTCAGTTCTAACAATTTTTCATAAGTATCACAAGCCGGGCCTACGGTAGCAACAATTTTTGTGCGTTTAAATGCATGCTCTACGCCGGTTTGTGTGTCCATTGATTTGTCAACGTATTTCGAAAGATTCTTAGACATTTTAGTTGGATTAATAGTTTTTCTATGTTTAAGTTATAGCAAGCGTACCAGGGGTGGATTATTTTGGGCTTCATCGGAGCGTTGCTGTTAACAGGTGCGACGCAACGATGTTTAATTAGAAAACAAAGGCTGGTTACAAAAAATTAACTGGCCAGAATTTTCACAATCTTCATCCATTCATCGCTAATCTTTTGTTTGGCTTTCACCGCTTTTTCTAATGGGGTGTAGTGCATTTTATTATTAAGCACACCCACCATTACATTATGCCTGCCCACTAATAAAGATTCTACTGCATGGTAGCCCATACGGCTGGCAATTAAACGGTCTAAACAACTGGGCGAACCACCGCGTTGAATATGCCCCAAAATGCAAACACGGGTATCTACCTGCGGCATGCGTTCTTTAATTACTTTACTTACTTTTTCTGCACCACCAAATTCATCGCCTTCTGCCACCACAATCATATTAACCAGTTTGCGGCGTTTTTCTTTTTCCTGCAGGTTGCGAATGATGTATTCAATATCGGTTTTGCTTTCTGGTATTAAAATATGTTCTGCACCGGTGGCAATACCACTGTGCAGGGCAATATAACCGGCATCGCGGCCCATTACTTCAATAATAAAAAGACGGTCGTGCGCATCGGCCGTGTCACGTATTTTATCAATAGCTTCAACGGCGGTGTTTACTGCCGTGTCAAACCCAATGGTAAAATCGGTTCCGGCAATGTCTTTATCAATAGTGCCGGGTAAGCCAATACAAGGTATATCATACTCCTGGCTAAACTTAAGGGCGCCGCGGAAAGAACCATCGCCGCCAATAATTACCAGTCCATCTATGCCGTGCTGCTTTAAATTGTTATACGCTTGTTCTCGGCCTGCGGGATCTAAAAAGGCTTTACTGCGGGCTGTTTTTAAAATGGTGCCACCACGTTGTATAATGTTGGCAACAGAACGGGATTCCATTTTCTGAATGTCGTTATCAATCATACCGCTGTAACCGCGGGTAACGCCAAACATTTCTAAGCCATGGTATAAACCGGTACGAACCACTGCTCTAACGGCTGCATTCATACCCGGAGAGTCTCCACCAGAAGTGAGTACGCCAATTTTTGTTACTTTTTTAAAATCAGTCATTTAGTCTGCAAACAGTTTAATTATCAAAACCATCCTCGCTTACAGTCGTTCTGCTTGTTAAACAGCTGTTGAGGATACACGAAGCACCAAAAATAAGCAAATGAAACGATACATGAGCGGCAAAAACACATATTCATATTTTAATAAAGTATTGGTTTGTAATAAATGAAACGTTTGTTAGGAAAGCTATTTTTACCCAAACTGTCTTGTTGGTTTTAGTATAATAAAATACAAGTATTGGTGTGCCGGCATAGGGGCAATGTGCAGCATCCTTGCTACGCTCAGTTCATCGGCAATGCTGGTGGCAGCAATGGTTTATTGCAAAACTATTTTTATTACACAGCATGCCGTTATTTTGCAAAACCAATCGTTTAGTTTGTAAATATGGTAAAGAAATAATCATTAAAAATTAGCAGCCCAACTTTCATTCAACCGGAATGATAACTTTTAATGATTGTACGATGTGGCCATGAAACAAAATGATTATTACATGAAAAAAATTTTAGTAACAGGTGCCAATGGTTTATTAGGGCAGCATTTAATAAATATGCTTCTGAAAGAAAATAATGCGGTAGTTGGTTGTGGCACCGGGCCATGCCGTTTACCGTTCACTGCTGCCAACAATTTTGCGTATTACGATTGCGATATCACCGATGAAATAGCCGTTTTTAATTTGTTTGAAAAAGAACAACCCACAATAGTGGTGCATGCAGCTGCCATGACGCAGGTAGATGATTGTGAACTGCAACAGGAAAAAGCAGAAGCAGTAAATGTAAAAGGTACAGCTACTGTATTACTGAATGCAGAAGCATACAGCAGCCACTTTATATACATCAGCACCGACTTTGTTTTTGATGGCGCCAAAGGCAATTATGAAGAAGAGGATCATTTAAATCCCATCAGTTGGTATGGGTTTACCAAAGTGCAGGCAGAAAGTATTACCGAGTTATCAGAAATACCGTGGACGATTGTACGCACCTGCCTGGTTTATGGTAATGCATTAAACGGCACCCGCAACAATATTATAACTTGGGTAAAGCAAAATTTAGAAGCACAAAAAAACATTAAAGTGGTAACAGACCAGGTACGCACCCCTACTTATGTAGAAGATCTGGCCCGCGGCATTGTACTGGTTATTGAGAAAAAGGCAACCGGCATTTTTCATATTTCAGGTAAAGATGTGCTTACGCCCTACCAGATGGCAGAGGCAACCGCTGCACATTTTAAGCTGGATAAAAATTTACTGCAACCGGTAGATGCCAGCACGTTTACACAACCGGGCAGGCGGCCACCTAAAACCGGGTTCAATATTAATAAAGCAGTTACGCAACTGGGCTACCAGCCGCTCTCTTTTGTGGAGGGTATTGCTAAAATGTTTGCAGCTAGTTAACAGCAATTGCATCATACACTTCTATAAAGTGCGGAACATATAAAGAAGAATACACATAGTGCAATTGCAGATCTTTATAGTGGCTGAAACGAATGCGTTTGCCAATTACTTTTAAAGAGGCAGGCAGGTTGGTAATACAAACGCCTTCTTTACAAGATTCTGCTCTTATAAAAACTGTACTGTCTTTGCACACAAAAGGTTGTGCTTGTGCATTGGGGTTGTCTAACAGAATATAATAAGAACCGGGACTTATTGAATTGGTCATTTCCCGCATTACCGTGCCGGTACTTACATAAATACTGGTATTGCCTTTTTTGCAACTTAATAAATGACTGCCCGCAATCAGTAAAAACAGGCAAATTATAACAGAAGCAATTTTTTTCATGTGGCTCTATTTGCCGGGTTGACAATGCCGGTGCTGATACCGTTGCACTAAATTAAAAAAAATAACAACCCGGTGTTGACCTGCACTTTTATTAATTGCTAATTCATCATCAGTATGTTTACGCTGCGCTGTAATATGTTAAAGGCAATTTCGGCCATCAGGTTTTCTTTATCAAGCGTTGGGTTTACTTCGGTAATTTCAAAACAGCAAACCTTACGGTTTTGCATAAACTTGCTTATAAGGTCTTCTGCTTCTCTTTCTTTCAGCCCGTTGCTAACCGGTGTTCCCGTTCCTTTAGATATGGAAGAATCAAGACTGTCCACATCAAAAGAAATATAAATATCTGTACAATCGCTCAGATAACGGATAACGCTGCGCACCACATTTTCTGGTCCTTTGCGGCGTACCTCGCTGGTGGTAATTACCTTCATGCCGTGCTTTTCTATCAAACCACGTTCTTCTTTTTCGTAATCCCTTAATGAAATAAATACCACATCTTCTGGCAATACTTTGGGGGCAATTTTGCCAATGGTTTTTAATTGGTTCCATAATTTGGCGGTATCGGGGTCTACTTCGTGTACGGCATAGTCTTCGTTGTCTTCATTAATAGTAGCTGCCAGTGGCATACCATGCATATTTCCCGATGGGGTGGTATAGGGGGTATGTAAGTCTGCGTGCGCATCTATCCAGATAACGCCCAGTTTACTTTTGGGCTTTGCCATTTTAATACCGGCAATGGTGGCGCCAGCCATACTATGGTCTCCACTAATAACAACGGGGAAGAAGTTATTACGCATGGTATCGCTTACAGATTTACTTACTCTTTCATACATCGTAAGAATACCTTTGCCTCTCTTGGCATACGGAGATTCTATGGGCTCGTATAATAATTTGTTCTCGGTGGGTATTTTTTCGCTGGGGAAGTGGATAAAGAAATTACTCATAAAATCCAATGCAGCTATTTTTATAGCTTCTATGCCTAAACTGGCACCACGGGTACCCGCACCAATTTCTGATGGAACTTCTATCAGCTTAATATTTTTCATAAATGTTTTTTAGTGAAACAAACAGCAATGCCTGGCTATGCCTGAGTAAAGAATCAGTCTGGTATGTAATAATTAGCAGGCAGTATGTATACCGCTGTTAAAAGTGCAAATGAAGGATGGTATTTGGCAAGCCGCATAAAGCAAATTAGATAGTAAAGATAGGGTATTTAGCCGCATGGCAAAACTGCTGCAGTAAGAGCTTTGTATTGCTGTACAAGGGTGCCCCAAAAGCTATATATGAGTCCTATCGGAGTTTTCAACGAGCAACGGCTGCCGGGCTTTGCACCCTTACTGACCCACAAAAAGATTATACGATTATATGCGTTTGTTTAATAACACCCATTACAAAAGTGCTTTGCATGTGGCCAATATTTTCTAACTGACCCAATTTGTTTACATGAAAATCGTAGTAGGCATCCATGCTTTCTGCCACCACTTTCAGCATAAAATCAAACTCGCCGGATATATTATAGCACTCCAGCACTTCATTTAACTCATGAATGGTTTTTATAAAACGGGCGCCTGTTTTTTTGCTGTGTTCTTTTAATGATACATAGCAAATCACCATCAGGCTTTTTTTTACTTTAGATGGGTTTACTAATGCCGCATATTGTGTTATCACACCCGCTTCTTCCATACGTTTGATGCGTTCATGAACCGGGGTGGTGCTGAGGTGTATTTTAGCAGCTATTTCACGCACCGTTATTTTTGCATTGTGTTGCAGCAGCCGTAGTATCTGCAGGTCTTTATCGTCAATACTTACGGGCTGGGCGTTTTTTTCTTTTTCGGCTTGCTTTTCCATACGAATCCAGGATTTTGTTCTGGTAAAGATATTTTTAAAGGCAATCTGTTCCAAATTTCATAAAATTCTATGATATTTTGTTCCCTCAAATTAGCTTTGTCCCCGTTTGAGAGAGTATCCATTAAATTTTTAAAAACAAAACAATTATTATGTCTACAAGTTTGAAATCTATTGACTTCAGCCTTCCTTACAAAGTAAAGGATATGAGCCTGGCTGAGTGGGGCCGTAAAGAAATACGTTTGGCAGAGGCAGAAATGCCGGGTTTAATGTCAATCCGTGCAGAATATGGTCCATCTCAACCATTAAAAGGTGCCCGTATTGCCGGTTGCTTACACATGACCATCCAAACAGCGGTTTTAATTGAAACCCTGGTGGCATTAGGTGCTGAAGTAAAATGGAGTTCTTGTAATATATTTTCTACCCAGGACCAAGCTGCTGCTGCAATTGCCGCTGCTGGTATTGGCGTTTTTGCTTGGAAAGGCCAAACTCAGGAAGAAGCTGATTGGTGTATTGAACAAACTTTGTTCTTTGGTGGAGCTGAC
>JANRMC010000260.1:0-10636 GCA_033761915.1 Flavihumibacter sp. | reverse complement strand
GCACGGGTGCTATTGAAATTAAAAGTGGTTATGGTTTAACGGTGGAAGCTGAGTTAAAAATGTTGCGGGTGATTAAAGAAATAAAACGGGTGGCACCCATACCGGTTAAAGCCAGTTTTTTAGGCGCACATACTTATCCGCTGGCATATAAGCAAAACCATGAAGGCTATATTAACAGTATTATAAACGAGATGCTGCCGGTAATTGCCAGAGAGCAACTGGCCGATTATATAGATGTGTTTTGCGAAGAAGGTTTTTTTAGCGTGGCGGAAATGAAACGCATTGTGCAGGCAGGTAAAGCATATGGGTTAAAACCCAAATTGCATATTAATCAATTGAACAGTTTGGGTGGCGTGCAGGCTGCGGTGGAGCTGGGGGCATTATCTGCCGACCATTTAGAAACCATGACGGATGCAGATATACAAGCGCTGGCTACTGCGGATGTTATTGGAACCTTATTGCCCACGGCGGCTTTCTTTTTACGAATGCCCTATCAACCTGCCCGTGCTTTAATAGATGCGGGTGCGGCCATTGCACTGGCCAGCGATTTTAACCCCGGCTCATCGCCCAGTGGCAATATGAATTTTGTGGTGGCATTAAGCTGCATACAATTAAAAATGCTGCCGGAAGAAGCGGTTAATGCGGCTACCCTGAATGGCGCAGCGGCCATGGAATTACAGGAACAAACGGGCAGCATTTGCAAGGGTAAAAAGGCCAACCTGATTGTTACAAAACCCATTCCATCGCTGGCGTATTTGCCCTATGCTTTTGGCAGCAACCTTATAGATAGAGTGATGATAAATGGTGCATTTCTTTAGGTTTTTTGCTGCTTTATTTCCTTATCTTCAGCTACTAAACATTGCAGTATGGAATCGGTTCAAACAGCCCCACAGCCCATTAAAACCAATGCCCGCCATTTTAAGTTTTACGATAAACAGGATACCCTGTTTCTGACAAAGATCCGCCGGTTTGAAACCAAGCTGGGAGAACGGGTTCAGGTAATAAAAGATAAAACACAACTGGAGCAATCGCTGGAAGCCAGCACGGCCAAATATGTTTTACTGGGCGTGCCGGAAGATATTGGTGTTAGGGCCAATGGCGGGTTAGGTGGTGCCGACTCGGTATGGATTCCTTTTTTATCGGCTTTCTTAAATATACAGAGCAATGATTTTTTAGGCGGCGAAGATATCTTACTGCTTGGCCATTTTGACTTTGGCGATATTAAATACCTGATAGAACAGAATGCCCACGATAATATAGAAAAAACAGAAGCCTACCGCCATGCAGTAAATATGATTGATGATGAGGTGGAAAATATGGTGAAGCTGCTTACGGCGTATAAAAAAATTCCGATTGTTATTGGTGGGGGTCATAACAATGCGTATCCTCTTATTAAAGGTGCCGCTAAAGGATTGTATAAAGCCGGACTGATACCACTGGCGCAGATTAATGCCGTTAATTTAGATGCACATACGGATTACCGCCCTGCTGAAGGCCGCCACAGCGGCAATGCTTTCCGCTATGCAGAAGATGATGGCTATTTGCAAAAATATTGCGCCATTGGGGTGCATGAAAATTATATTCCGCAGAATGTGTGGATGGATATTGTAAACAATCCCTTTGTGGATATTATTACTTACGAAGATATTTTTCTGCACGAGAAAAGAAACTTCATACAAGCCGTGGCGCATGCTGCCGGGTTTACAGAAGAAAGCTATACCGGTATTGAGTTAGACCTTGATGCCATACAAAACACACTCAGCAGTGCAGAAACCCCTTGCGGCATTACGGCATTGCATGCAAGGCAGTATATTAATTTTACTGCTACAGATTGTAAAGTGGCCTACCTGCATATTTGCGAAGGGGCCACCCAATTAACGGATGGCCGCCGCAACGAAACAGCCGGCAAGCTCATCAGTTATCTGGTCAGCGATTTTATTAAAGCAAACAGTTACGGAAAGTAAATGATGTTTGTTTATAGTTGCTGCTTTCGCCACTGTGCCGGTGCTGTTTTTTTTATCTTCTTAAACACCCGGTTAAAGTTAGACAGGTTGGTAAAACCACATTCATAAGAAATATCGGCAATGCTTTTATCTTCTGCCAACAGGCGGCAGGCATGTTGTATGCGTATTTCATTTAAAAAGCCAATATAGGTTTTGCGGGTGCGGGTTTTAAAGTATTTGCAAAAGGCCTCAGTGGTAAGGTTGGCCAGTGCCGCTACTTCTGCCAATTGGATGGGCCGGTAATACTCTTTAAAAGTAAACGCCATCACTTTATTCAGCCGGTTGCCATCGTAGGTTTTTATATTCTTTTGCGTAAGCGTGGTGGCTAATGGCTGCACTTCTTTTTTTTGAGAAAGCTGTTCCATAATTTCAAGAAAGAGTAATAGCCGCTTTATACCCGTTGCAGCAGCCAGCTGCTCTAATTTATCGGCCAGCAGTTTTTTCTTGGTACCAATAATTTTACAACCACCGCTGCTGTTTTTTAAAAAATGAAGGGCCGCTTTCATTTCGGGTAGTTGCCAGAAGGTGGGGTGCACGGTTTGCTCATCAAAAAAAAGGGTAATGGTATGGGCCTTTAATTTTTTACTCTTAAAATATTTTTCATCGTTCCTGAATACATGCGGCTGGTTACTGCCAATAACAAAAACATCACTGCTGTGAAAGCGGCCCACATAATCACCCGCCACCAATGTGCCACTGCTTTCTTTCACCAATGTTAATTGTATTTCCGGGTGTTGGTGTAAATGGTTGTACAGATACGGCTGTTTATCTACCTGCACTCTGAAAGCTTCCTGCAGGTTCTTGGGTATGCTGAATGGTACAATGCGCATGCATACTAAATTAGTGTAATTAGTTTGTTTGCTGCTATAAATTTGGCTAAAATAGTATCAGTTTAGGCTAATGCCCGCAATGCATAGGCTTCAGTGGCAGTTTATATTTGTAAAAAATAAACCTATGCAATTTCAATGGAACGGTGTGTTTCCTGCATTAACCACCAAGTTAACCGCTACAGAAGAGTTAGACCTGCCTTTGTTTGCTGCCAATTTAAAAGCACAAATAGCAGCAGGGGTGGATGGTATTATCATTGGCGGATCGTTGGGTGAAGCCAGCACCCTAACCAACGATGAAAAAGAAACGCTGGTGAAATTTGCGTTGAGTGAAGTGCAGGGCAAAATTCCGGTGCTGGTAAATATTGCAGAAGGCGCTACCCGTGTAGCTACTAAGCTGGCAGAAGATGCTACCAAATGGGGCGCTGCCGGTTTTATGCTCCTGCCGCCCATGCGCTATAAAAGTGATGACCGCGAAACCAACGAATACTTCAAAGCCGTGGCAAAATCTACCAACCTGCCCATAATGATTTATAACAACCCGGTTGATTATAAAATTGAAGTAACGCTGGATATGTTTGAAGAGTTGCTGCAGTTTAGTAATATACAAGCCGTAAAAGAAAGCACCCGCGATGTTACCAATGTTACCCGCCTGCGCAATCGTTTTGGCAACCGCATAAAAATTTTATGCGGGGTAGATACATTGGCAATGGAAGAATTACTGATGGGTGCCGATGGTTGGGTGGCTGGCCTGGTATGTGCTTTTCCGGCAGAAACCGTGGCCATTTACCGCCTGGTGAAAGCCGGCCGCATTGCAGAAGCCACTGCCATTTACCGCTGGTTTATGCCGTTGTTAGAGTTGGATATTCATGCCAAGCTGGTACAATATATTAAACTGGCCGAAAAGCAAACCGGCATCGGCAGCGAGTATGTGCGGGCACCCCGTTTAATTTTAGCTGGTGCAGAAAGAGAAAGGGTGTTGAAGATTATTAACGATGGCATTGCCAGCCGGCCAGCATTGCCCGATTATTTAAGTTTATAAAAAATAGTTTACCAGCATGGGTACGCTATGCAGCATCGTTGCGTCGCACATGTTAGCTGCACCGCTACGAGGAACGAGTAGCTGTTGCACTCCATCCCGCCTCGGCGGGACTTGTACCGTAGTGCATTTTTCAGCGGTGCTTTGTTTAAAGCACAGGTACAAACAAAGCCACTAACTTAGCAGTATTATTTATACTATAAACATTTTAAAAGTATGCAAGCTGATATAGCAATAGAAAAAATAGATGAAGTGGTGGCACAATCATGGCAGGCATTTTTACAATACCGTCAATTGCCTTTAAGTACACGGGCCGCTTTTATGCGTGCCATTGCGCAAGAGTTAGAAGACTGTGGCGATGCGTTCATTTTTACCGCCATGCGTGAAACCAATTTGCCCGAAGCAAGATTGAGAGGAGAAAGGGCACGCACTATTTACCAGTTAACATCCTATGCCGCTGCCTGTGAAAAAGGCGAGTGGCTGGAAGCAAGAATAGACACGGCCAATCCTTCTAAAACACCGCCCAAGCCAGATATCAGAAAAATGCTGGTGCCCTTAGGTCCGGTGGTGGTATTTGGGGCATCTAATTTTCCCTTTGCGTATTCAACGGCTGGTGGAGATACGGCCAGTGCTTTTGCTGCAGGTTGTTCTGTAATAGTAAAAGCGCACCCCGCTCATCCGGATACGTCGGCTATTGCGGCTACAGCCATTAGCGCTGCGGCAGAAAAATGCAATTTACCCGCAGCCATATTTACACATGTGTACGGCGCTTCTTTTGAAGTGGGCAAGGCATTGGTTACACATCCCAAAGTAAAAGCAGTTGGGTTTACCGGTTCTTATACCGGCGGCAAACAATTATTTGATTGGGCTAACCAACGTAAAGAACCCATCCCGGTTTTTGCAGAAATGAGCAGTATTAACCCGGTGTTTTTAATGCCTGAAAAATTACAGCAGGATGCAGCCGGTGTTGCACAGCAATATGCCGGTTCCATTACATTGGGTGTGGGGCAGTTTTGCACCAACCCCGGTTTATTAATTGGTATTGAAAGTGAGGGACTGCAAACCTTTATACACGATTTAGGAAAAGCTATTCAGCAAATTGCACCGGCGCCTATGTTGCATGCCGGCATTGTAAAAGCATATAAAGAAAAGAAAGGCGCTGCGTTGTTGCAGGAAGAAGTGCATTTAATTGCTGAGTCTGCCGGTGCCGTAAAAGAAAATGAAGCATTGCCAACAGTAGCCACGGCCACTGCAGCTGCTTTTTTAAGCAATCCTTTATTGCACCAGGAAGTGTTTGGCCCTTACTCTTTGGTAATACGTTGTAAAGATATGAGTGAGATGATTGCCGTGGCACAACATATAGAAGGCCAGTTAACCACTACCTTAATGGCTACTGAAAATGATATTACTGCTAACAGCGCATTGGTTGAAGCGGTAAAAAATATTTGCGGCCGCTTTGTATTAAATGGCGTACCTACCGGGGTGGAAGTTTGTTTAAGCATGCATCATGGCGGACCTTTCCCCAGCACTACTGACAGCCGCTTTGGTAGTGTGGGTGCCGATGCTATTAAGCGTTTTGCAAGACCGCTTTGTTTTCAGAACTGGCCCAATAGCTTATTACCCGATGAATTGAAAAATGAAAATCCTTTAGCCATCTGGCGCACGGTAGATAATGAATTGACGAAAGCTGTTGTTGGCTGAGTGAGCAATAAAATGTAATAGCTCAGCAATGCGCTGCTGTTAACGGGTGCGACGCAAGGATGTTCAATAGCAGCACTACTGCTGGTATCAAAAATAAAAAACAAAAAGCTCTTTGAAGTTTATACAATAACTAATTTGTCTTCTTGCCTGTGTTGCTGCACAAACCAGGCTGTAATAATTGTAGTAACTATAAACCACGCAAGTATTAAGTACGCAATACTGTTATGCCATTGGTTTGTACCAAACCAATCTCCGGTATAAAAAATAATACCGGCGCCAAGCAGGTTTTTAAGCAGCTCCCAAATAAGGGCATAGCGGTTACGGTCCATCAGTTCTGTGTAGGCGTACACAGCAAGAAAGACAAAAAGTCCATACCAATAAATATAACTGCTGTTGAGTGCATTGATGTGTGCAATATTGCCAAACAAATAACTGATGAATAAAAGTGTTGCGGCCAATTGCATCCAGCACCAAACATGCAGGGCGGTGGAAGCCTTGGTATCGTACTTTTCAAAATGATAGACATCTTTAATTTTAAACAACGGATATTTTTCAGCAACATCTGCCGGCCGCCAGCCGGTGGGCATTAACCAGATGCGGAATTTATCTTTGATGCTTTTAGTTCTTACTGCATCTTTTATTAAAAGCCATAGGTGTTGAAAATTTATTTTAATGGGGTTCCAGGTTTGTACGGGTCGGGTAATGCCATAAACCGGTGGTTTATCGGGCAGCTCCTGCTGAAAAGTGCCAAACAGCTTATCCCAAAAAATAAAAATCTGAGAATAGTTTTTATCAAGATATTCCGGGTTAATGGCATGGTGAACCCGGTGGTGCGACGGGGTTACAATAATATGTTCCAGGAAACCCATTTTATTGATGTGGCGGGTATGGTACCAAAACTGTGCAAACAAATGCAGTGGTGCTACTACAGCCACTACCTGTGCGGGTACACCCACCAATGCTGCCGGCAGCAAAAAGATGGCAAATATTTTTACTATGCCGGATATGCTTTGGCGCAGGGCGCAGGCTAAATTAAATTCTTCGCTGCTGTGGTGTATAATGTGGTTGTTCCAGAAAAAATTGTACTCGTGTGCAATGCGGTGTGTCCAGTATCCGGCAAAGTCTAAAACAAAAAAAGCAATAATATAAACAGCCAGTGAAGATTGAATATGGGTGAGTGCAATTTTGCTAACCAGCCAATCGTAACTGATGATGGCAATGCTGAGGCCCAGCACATCTTTAGTAACATTGGTAATGCCGGAGCTGAGGCTGGAAATCATATCCATATTCCGCACCGTATCAAACCCTTTTTTTACCCCGTACCATTTTTCAAATAAAACCAATACCAGAAAAGCTGGCATGGCAATAAGCAGTATTTTACCGTAAGTTTCCATAAATAGCAAGCATTCACCAAATGTAATAAATTACACGCATGAGAAAATTAATTGTTCTGTCGGCAATGGTTTTATTGAGCGTAGCCAATACGCCATTGTTAGCGCAAACCACCGGTCAGCAAAAGCTGGCAGCGTGGAAACAGCAGCAGGCCTTGCTGCAACAATCTCCGTATAAAAATTTACAGTGGCGGCTTACCGGCCCCGATAACCGCAGCGGCCGCAGTACCGATGTGGCAGGGGTTAGCAGCGATGCTAATTTATATTATGCAGCCTTTGCCACTGGTGGTTTGTGGAAGACAACAGATGGCGGTAACAGCTGGCAATCGTTATTTGATAGAGAAGCCACCCTGTCTATTGGTAATATAGCCATTGCACCAACTGATGTAAACACGGTGTATGTGGGTACCGGCGAAGCCAATATTTTCCGGGCCTCATTGCCCGGCATTGGTATGTATAAAACCACCAATGGCGGTAAAAGCTTTCAGCATATTGGTTTAGAAAATACCGGCACCATTGCACGTATTCTTGTGCACCCCAAAAATGCCAATATTGTTTATGCGGCAGCAAGCGGTAATGAGTGGACCTATAATAAAGACCGTGGTGTGTATATGACCATCGATGGTGGTAAAACATGGAAACAAATTTTATTTGAGAGTGAAAAAAGTGGTTGTATTGATTTGGTGATGGACCCCACAGACCCCAATACACTTTACGCCAGTATGTGGAACCGCATCCGCAAAAGATGGAGTGACCCCATGCCGGAGGATGGCGATTATATTTATAAAACCACCGATGGCGGCAAAACATGGAAGCAAATTGTAAGCGGCTTACCCGATACTAAAATGACGGGCCGTATTGGTTTGGCTATAAGCCAATCAAACCCCAACACTTTATACGCTTTTGTAGACGACCACACTATTAAACGTGAACCCAAGCCCGGCGAAACCGACAGTTACGAACGCCAGGTGCAAAAAGTAGTTATTGGCGGCGCCATCTATCGCAGCAGTAATAAAGGAGAAAGCTGGGAAAAAATGGGTGAAGTGCATGATTTTTTCAAACCTTTTTCTGGCACCTATGGCTGGGTGTTCAGTCAGATAAGAGTGCATCCTAAAAACGAAAACCGTATTTATGCCTTTGGCGTTTCAAAAGCTATCAGTGAAGATGCCGGTAAAACATGGAAGGAATGGGAACCCACCGATACCACCAGTGATTGGACACATGGCGACAATCATGCTATGTGGATTGACCCTGTTAATCCGGATAGAATGATTGTGGGTAATGATGGCGGCATTACACTCACCCACAACGGGGGCGTTAAATGGAAAAACTTTTTTGATAAAATACCCACCACACAATTCTATACGGTTACATACGATATGGAAACACCCTTTAATATTTACGGCGCTGTGCAGGATGAAGGCACCATGGGCGGCAACGAAACCAATACTTTTGGTACCGTGCAGACAGAAAAGAAAAGACAATGGCGCATGGCACCCGGAGGAGAGGGCACACAAATACAGGTAGATCCGAAGGATGCAAATATTGTTTATTCATCCACTTATTATGGCCGCTTAATGAAAACCGACATGGGTAAGGGCCGCAGAGAAGGAGTGAAACGTTTTACACTGTTTGATGTGGGCCGTATTGACTCTTTACGTGGCGAGTGGTTGGCAGGCACCATACTTTCTAAGTTTGATAATAAAGTAATTTATCACGGCCTGCAGCATTTGTATAAATCAGCCGATGGTGGCGATAGCTGGCAGCGCATCAGCAACGATTTATCGTATAACAACAAAGCAAAGATGGGTATCTATCCGTATCTCATCTATCACCAGGCCATTACTGCTATTGCAGAAGGTAATCAACCCGGTATTGTATATGCTGGTACCGATGATGGACGCATCTGGCTAACCATGAACGACGGTGCTGCGTGGAAAGAAATTACCAAAGGGTTGCCCGCTAATAAACATGTTATAAAAATCACCCCCTCCAAATACAAAGCATCGCGTTTGTACGTGGCATTAAACGACCGCAGAGCAGATAATAATGCCGTGTATCTTTTTGTATCTGATAATTATGGCACCACCTGGAAATCTATTGCCGGTAATTTACCAGCATCACCGGCCAATGTAATTATAGAAGACCCTGAGAAAGAAAATAGATTGTATTGCGGCACCGATTTTGGCGCTTATATCAGTAAAGATGCCGGCAAAACATGGCAGTCAATTAACGGCAACATGCCTGCTTCGGTTTCTGTAAACGACATGTTCATTCATCCCAGAGATAAAAAATTAGTAATTGGTACTTACGGCCGTGGCGTATATGTGCTGGATGATTTGAATAAGTGGTAATTTTTTTTGTTACCGGCAATAGCAATGCTATTAAGCATTCTTGCGTCGCACTCTTCAACTGCATCACACATTCCGGCAAAAAAAATTGCTGGTAATAATTTTAAATTAAGAATGCTTACAAACCCTATCATAAAAAAATATCCCAACTCCGGCACACAACGTTTTGGCGGTTGGGTTTTTCATTGTGTGGATGCACACACCTGCGGCAACCCCGTAAGGCTGGTGGCAGAAGGTGGTCCTGCATTGGCAGGTGCTACCATGAGTGAGAAGCGCCAGCATTTTTTAAAGGAGTACGATTGGATACGCAAAGGCCTGATGTTTGAACCCCGCGGTCATGATATGATGAGTGGCAGTATTTTATACCCGCCCCACGACCCCGCCAATGATGTGGCTGTTTTATTTATTGAAACCAGCGGCTGCCTGCCCATGTGCGGACATGGTACCATTGGCACCATTACCATTGCCATTGAAGAAGGATTGATACAACCTAAAATACCCGGCATTATAAAAATGGAAGCACCCGCTGGCCTGGTTACCATTTCTTATACTATGGAAAATGGTAAATGCAAAAGTGTAAAGCTTACCAATGTGCCTGCTTATTTAGATAAAGTGGAACTAACTGTTAATTGCCCTGATTTGGGTGAACTGGTGG
Organism: Flavihumibacter sp.; assembly: GCA_033761915.1. Lineage (GTDB taxonomy): Bacteria > Bacteroidota > Bacteroidia > Chitinophagales > Chitinophagaceae > JACMLD01. Next base: position 669 of record JANRMC010000260.1, on the reverse strand, counting down.
TGGATGTTTCTTACGGTGGTAATTTTTACGCCATTGTGGATGTGCAGAAAAACTTTAAAGGACTGGAGCATTATGGCGCAGACAAACTGGTGGCATGGGCAAGAGAGCTGCGTAAAAACATTAATGCAAAATATGAATTTGTACATCCGGAGAATGCTACCATTAATGGATGCAGCCATGTGTTATGGACGGGTGCGGTGCTGGATAAAACATCTACAGCACGCAATGCTGTATTTTATGGAGACAAAGCAATAGACCGAAGCCCCTGTGGTACGGGCACCAGTGCAAGAATGGCGCAATGGTATGCAAAAGGAAAACTACAAAAAGGAGATTTGTTTGTACACGAAAGTATTATTGGCAGCAAATTTATAGGTACCATAGAAGAAGAAACCACCGTTGGAGGCAAACCTTCTATTAGACCGGGCATTGAAGGCTGGGCAAAAATTTATGGCTACAATACTATTTCAATAGATACAGAAGATGACCCGTATGCCTATGGGTTTCAGGTGTTGTAGGCCAACGACTGGAGGAAGGTGTTTAAAAGCTGCTTAGTGAACAATAAGTACAAGTCCCGCTGAAGCGGGATGAAGTGCAAGCGCTACTCCCTGCCTGACTGCGTCACGCAGGCAGGGTTCCTCGTAGCGTTGCAGCTAACATGTGCGACGCAAC
>JANRMC010000259.1:0-3451 GCA_033761915.1 Flavihumibacter sp. | reverse complement strand
AGCTTTTCGCTGGCGTTTTATGTGGCCGTTAAGTCTCGTGGCATACACCTCAGGCAATATCCTGAATTTTTTTCCATCATGTGGCTTTACGTACGCAAATACCCCAAAGATTTTATCTGGCCACCCAAAACAGCAAGAACTATTAACGATTTAGAGTAAATATGTTAACCAGCTTCGTCGCTCCGGTTATACATTCTTGCGTCGCACCCTTCAACGGCAGCGCTTTAAAGGGGCAAAAAAAAACGGGCACAGGCCCGTTACTTTAGTTTATAATTATATAATGAAAGAAGTTTAATAAATATCAATTCTAACTTTTTGGTTGAGTTCTGCAGATAGTTTTATATCTGTAAAATCATACTCCTGATAAGGGTCTTTATTACGGATTGCTTTGATATTGGTAAAAGAAGCGGCTGGCACTACCTGATACCCGCAAACTGTAATTTTTCCATTGTTTTCAATAACCACATCATCAGTTACTTCTTCGGGGTAAGCATTGTTAATAACCAGTTGGTCTACCGGCGCATCGGTATTGTTAGTAGCCGTTAAAAAGAAATAATAGCCCGGTATATCAATAGAATGATTTTCGTTTTCGTTAGCCGCCGGGTAAGTATAATCATTGGCCATTTGTACAATTTCTCCAATGGGATTACCAGTTTTGTCTGCTGCATACGCATACATTTCTACAGATACCTGCTGGCCGGCATCTCCACTTAAAACCAGCGTGGCTTTAGAACCAAGGGCTTTGTTAGAAGCAACCCCATTAACATACACCCATACTGAAGTGGGGGTATTGTTTACAAGAGTGATGGTTCCTTTTTTGTTAACTACATTGTCGCCACCGTTTACGATGGGTTCCTGAGGCGATAGGCTTTCTTTCTGGCAGGATAAAAAAACAAAAGACAGCAGAAAAAATAAGGCAATAAAATTCCTGTTAAACAGGGGTAAAGTCTGTTTCATAGAGTTGGGATTTTTTAAGTTTTCAAGTGTACAACGTATGCGAAGACGTTTAATTGTGTGCACAAAAAACATAAAAACATAGTTTGAAAACCAGTTTTTTGAATATGAAATTTATATACTGCTTGTTAGCGTTTAGTTGCTAATAAGTTAAACCATTACTTATTGATGGTGCCCGATGCGGAAAAGGCAAAAAGACTGTATAATGCTGTGCAGGGCGCTGTAGTTGAAGGGTGCGACGCAACAGTGCTTCACCGGTGTTACCAACGCCCGTTACAAAAAAATAATTTGTATTAAAAGGCAATCTGTATTTTTAAAAGCATTTACCAACAGACATGAAAAAACTATTGATTCTTTTAACGGTATTTTTTGCCATTACAGCCAATGCCCAGCGCTTTGGTGGTTTTAAACCTTCTGTAAAATGGAAGCAGGTTAGCTCACCTGCAGCAAGAGTAATTTTTAGCGATGGGCTTGACAGTACGGCTATGCGGGTGGCCGCTGTTATGGGTTCATTAAACAATCTTACAGCAGCCACTATTGGTGCCAAACAAAATATTATTGATGTGGTATTGCAACCGCGTACTATTATTTCAAACGCATATGTTCAGTTAGGGCCTTTCAGAAGCGAATTGTTTTTAACACCGCCGCAAAACAGTTTTGAATTGGGCAGTATTGCCTGGCACGATAATCTTGCATTGCATGAATACCGGCACGTGCAGCAATACAATAGTTTTAATGTTGGTTTATCTAAACTGATGCGGATATTATTTGGACAACAGGGGCAGGAGTTGGCTAATGCAGCCAGTGTGCCCAATTGGTTTTGGGAGGGAGATGCTGTATACCAGGAATCTTTACTAAGCGGGCAGGGCAGGGGCAGATTGCCTTTTTTCTTTAATGATTATCGCAGCCTCTGGAACAGCGGCAAGCAATATAGTTATATGAAATTGCGCAACGGATCTTTGCGTGATTTTGTGCCCGATCATTACCGGTTAGGTTATATGCTGGTGGCTTATGGCAGAGAAAAGTATGGAGATGATTTTTGGAAGAAAGTAACACAGGATGCCGCAGCATATAAAGGATTGTTTTATCCTTTTCAGCAAGCAATAAAGCGACACACAGGCAGCAGCTTTAGTAATTTTACAAAACAAGGTTTAACCTACTGGCAAAAGGCATTGCCCGTAACTGTAAACAGTACTACCCACGCCACACATTTTATAGCCGATGAAGAACACCCGGCATATACCCCAACCGGAAGTATTATTTACGTTACAACCAGTTATAAAAAAGTGCATGCCTTTGTGGAAAAAGTCAATGGCAAGGAACGGTTGATACGAGTAAGAGATGCATCGCTGGATAATTATTTTTCTTACCGAAACGGTACTATAGTATATGCTTCTTATAAACCAGATACCCGTTGGAACTACAGCGACTATAGCGAGCTACAGGTATTAAATACTGCTACCGGTGAGCAACAAACCATTACTCATAAAACACGTTATTTTTCTCCGGATATAAGCGAAGATGGCAAAACAATTATTGCGGTTGAGGTAAAACCAGGGGGCATAGCTACGCTACACGTATTAGATGCCATTACCGGAGCAGTAATTAAAAAACTACCCAATAATACCGGCGTGTTTTATACCTATCCAAAATTTATAAGCAACAATAAGGTTGTGGCAGCGGTACGTTTTGCTGATGGCACAATGGGTTTGCAGGAAACAGATATCAGCACTGGTGCCACTAAAGAGTTAGTATCTGCATCCAGACGGGTGATTGCTTTTCCGGCAGTACATGGAACTGCTGTGTATTTTTCTGCCTCTAATGGTTTAAAAGACGATTTATTTGTTTTAGATACAAAAACAGGCGGCATACATTTAATAAAGACCGGCACTAATGGTATTGGGGCATATCAGCCTAATATTTTGGGAGATAGTATGGTGTTTAACAGTTTTACTGCTACTGGTTACAGGCTACAGCAAACAGCAATAAATATAGTGCAACAGATACCCATAACAACAGCTGACTGGCAAAATAGCAATGGACTAACAGTAGTAGATTTTACGAAAGATAAAGCAGCAGGGGCTTTATTTAATACCGGCGCTGCTGTTTCAACCGCTAAGCCATATGCAAAAACAACAGGCTTTCTTAACTTTCATAGTCTGCAACCATTGATAAGCGATCCTGAATATACTTTCTCATTAATTGGTAATAACGTTTTAAACACCACGGCCAGTGAGTTGCAGTTTACCTATAACCGGAACGAACAATCAAAACAGCTGGGTTTTAATATGCTGTTTGGTGGCTGGTTTCCGTATATAAGATTGGGTACAGATTATACGTTAGACCGTCGGGCCCTTTACCGTGGCAACCGGGTTTATTTTAACGAGTTTAATATTTATGGAGGCATACAATTACCCTTTAATTTTAGTAAAGGCAGGTATTTTACCCGGTTAAACATTGGTTCTAATATATATTATACCAATCCGCAGTACCGTGG
>JANRMC010000258.1:0-4422 GCA_033761915.1 Flavihumibacter sp. | reverse complement strand
ATACTATAAAAGAAAAACCCATTAACAAAGCCCATTTAAACCAGGGTTGTTGCAGGTTATAACCTGTAACCGGAAAACTGCCATTAACTACAGAACCGGTTACAACACAGGTTAAATAATTAAATACAATGGCCTGCAGATTATTAATACGCAAACGCTCCACCACTTTAAAAGAAAGGGTGAGGTATGAGGTCAACACAATACTGGCAATTAAATAAATCAACCTGCTATTCTATTATAAAAGGTTATTAAATTATCGTCTATTTCTGTTTCAGATTCTTTGTGGGCATTGTATAAAACAGGAGCTGTAACACCCCCATCAATGGCATCGTCACCGGTTATTACCCGGGCTTCATCCCACAATGTTTCATTAATAAACGATTGATGGGTAGCTGCACCCCCTTCTATAAAAACACTCTGTAATTTTAATTCATACAAAGCTTGCAGCACTGCTTTCGCCAATGTAAAACCAGCATCTAATTTTTTATAGTATATACTTCCGGCCTCTTCGTCTTTAATAAAATTAAGCACCACCACCCTGCCGGGTTGTTCAAACAGTTTAAACCCAGAGCCAAGACTTAACGCTTTATCAACAACAACTCTTACCGGGTTGTTGCCCGGCCATAACCTTGCTGTTAATAGCGGATCATCGTTCAGTAACGTATTTTTTCCAATTAATATGGCCGCTTCCTCAGTTCTCCACTTATGCACCAGTTGGTTACAAATTGTATTACTGATGCAGATGCGTTTACCAGGTGTCCCTATAAAACCATTGGAAGTTTCTGCCCATTTTAAAACCACATAAGGCCGTTGTTGCTCATGAAAACAAAAAAATCTTTTATTCAATTGCCGGCATTCGTCTGGCAACACATTTTCAATAACACGTATGCCAGCGGCTTTCAGTTTATCTATTCCTTTTCCATTCACGGCTTCAAACGGATCCATGCAACCGATCACCACTTCCGGTATTCCGCTTTTTATTATAAGATCTGCACAGGGAGGTGTTTTACCAAAATGTGCACAAGGCTCTAAAGACACATACAATGTGGCCTCTTTAATTAATGCCACATCCGGTGGCTTTACACTGTTTATACAATTTACTTCTCCATGCGGGCCACCATAATATGCATGATATCCTTCTCCGATGATGCGGCCTCCCGCCACCAACACCGCACCCACCATTGGGTTAGGCGCCACATTGCCGGCTGCTTTTGCTGCCAGTTGCAGGCAACGCTTCATGTATATTTCGTGCAGGTAATTCATGTAAAATGCCGACAAATGTACACTCTTTGCTTTTGATGCCATGAAAATTATGATACCAGCTGCAACACTTCATTCAGCATCCTTGCGTCGCACCCTTCAACTTTAGTATTTCTGATTTGATAGTTGAAATTTCAAACCAGAAATATCAACTATCAAATGCTGAAGTGTGCGACGCAACGGTGATGCCCAAAGAACCAATGCCTGTTACAAAAAAAATTCTATACCAAAGAGCGCATTGTGTATGTTTGTTGCATGACCATACACGAAGCACGTTTGCAGCTTACGGCTGCTTTGTATGATGTTTATGAACACCGCGAGGCGGAGTTGATTGCCGGAATGGTATTGGAAAAAATTACCGGCTGGCAAAAGCCCGACCGTGTGGCCAATAAACATGTGCCTTTAAACTTACAACAACAAATATTGCTGCAGCAATTCACCAAACAATTACTGCAGCACCGGCCGGTGCAATACGTTTTAAACGAAGCATGGTTTTACCAATGGCCTTTTTATGTAAATGAGCATGTATTAATACCGCGGCCCGAAACAGCCGAACTTGTTGAGTGGATTTACAAAGACCATAAAAACCGGGCGATAACAGTGTTGGATGTTGGCACGGGCAGTGGTTGCATACCGGTAAGTTTAAAAAAACTTTTACCTGCAGCAGCTATAACGGCTATTGATGTAAGCGATGACGCATTGAATGTTGCCCGTAAAAACGCAGCCCAACTGGATGCTGCCGTTGCATTTGTACAAATTGATTTTTTAAACGAGCCTGCCTGGAAACAACTGCCCGGCTTTGATATTGTAGTAAGCAACCCGCCTTATATACCTTTAGCAGATAAAAGCACTATGAATGAAAATGTGCTGGCCCATGAGCCGCACCTTGCCTTATTTGTTTACAACGATGATGCTTTATTATTTTACCGCCGCATTGCCCATTTTTGTAAAACACATTTAAATAAGGGCGGCATACTGTATACAGAAATACACGAGCAGTATGCCAATGCGGTTGTTAATTTATTAACAGCAGCAGGCTTTAAAGAAGTCATGATAAAAGAAGATATGCAGGGTAAGCCAAGAATGGTAAAAGCTACCGGCTTGCATTAAAGATTTCCTTTTTTTAATGCCGTAACTGCAAAATCGCAGGCACGTGCTGTAAAAGCCATATAAGTTAAAGAAGGGTTGGCAGTGCCCGCCGAGGTCATAAAGCTGCCATCTGTTATAAAAACATTTTTTACCTGGTGCATTTGGTTGTATTTATTAACCACAGATGTTTTAGCATCGTGCCCCATGCGTGCAGTACCCATTTCGTGGCCGTGGCCACCGGGTAAGCGGTAATCAAAAGTTTGTACATTTTTGAAGCCTGCTTTTTCCATCATTTCTGCAGCGCTGGCTTCTATATCTTTTCGCATGATATCTTCATTATGCCTGTGCGAAAAGTTTATACGTAATAAAGGCAGGCCCCATTTATCTTTTTGTTCTTTATCAAGGCTTACCTGGTTATCAAAATAAGGCAGGGTTTCGCCCCAGCCACCCAGCCACATGGTCCACATGCCGGGTTGGGTTAGTTGCTTTTTAAAATCAGCCCCAAAACCATCTATGGTTTTCCACCGGTCTTCCCAATGCATGCGTTCTGCGGCACCCTGGTAGCCCCAGCCACGTACATAATCTTTCCGTGCCGTCTTTGCATCCAGGTTTCTGAAGCGTGGAATATAAATACCGGCAGGTCTTCTGCCACTGTAATACTGATCGGCAAACTCATCGGTTTCGCATCTTGCACCACTCATTAAAAAATGATCCATGATGTTATGCCCTACCTGGCCACTATCGTTACCCAAACCATTGGGAAAACGACGGGAGGTGGAACGCAATAAAATACCCGCTGTTGCCAATGAAGAAGCGTTGAGGAAGATAATTTTTGCAAAATACTGTGTTACTTCTTTGGTAACAGCATTCATTACTTTTACACCGGTAGCCTTTTGCAACGCTTCATCATACATTACTTCATACACAATTGAATTGGGCAGCAGGGTCATATTACCGGTAGCGGCGGCAGCCGGTAATGTAGCAGCATTGCTGCTAAAATATCCTCCAAACGGGCAGCCTCTGCTGCAAAGGTTTCTTGCCTGGCAAGGCCCCCTTCCATCCCAGCCACGGGTAATATTGGTAACACGGCCCATGGTTACCACGCGGTCGTTATAGTTGGTTTTAACGGCGTCTTTTAATTTTTTTTCCATGCAATTCATTTCAAATGCAGGTAAAAAATTACCATCGGGTAATTGTGGTAATCCTTCTGCCTGGCCGCTTACGCCAATAAAATTTTCTACATAGCTGTACCAGGGTTCTATTTCTTTGTAGCGTATGGGCCAATCAACGCCATATCCGTCTTTTGCATTGGCTTCAAAATCTAAATCGCTGAAACGATATACCTGGCGGCCCCATATTAATGAGCGACCACCTACCTGAAAGCCGCGGGCCCATGCAAATGAACCGGGTTTATCTTGCAGGTATGGATATTCCTCATCGCTGGTTACAAAAGGTTTGGCGCCTTCATCGTGAAAGATGGTGGAAATAGGATTGGCGGCTAATTCCTTTAACGGATTTTGCCCATGATGCGGAAAATCCCACGGGCTCATATTAGCCGTTGTGTAATCTTTTACATGCTCTACCATACGGCCTCTTTCCAATACAAGGGTTTTAAGCCCTTTCTGGCATAACTCTTTGGCAGCCCAACCGCCGCTGATGCCTGTACCCACCACAATTGCATCGTAGGTGTTTTGTGCCACACCCTTGTTGTTTATATTAACTTGTTTAGGGTCTCCCATGTATTTTTATTTTGTAGCCCAGGCTTTTTGAGAAGGGGTTAATGGCTGGCAACCGATGTATTGGCCCGGCACCGGCTGATAAGCCAGGCCTTGGGTGGCTCCTGCTCTTGATGTGCAATATCCTTTTACAGTAAGTTCTTTCAATGTATAGAAGAAAGATTTGTCAAGATATTTTTCTTCCAGCTTACCCAACTTGCCTGTAAATGGTTTGCTGCTGGCATAAGCTTGTAATAAAGCTACCTGCTGTTGTGCCGTACAATCAGCATAAGGAGCATTGTATTTACTGATGGCTTTTTTATTAATTGCTTTTACGCCATCTATAAAACGGTTTTGA
>JANRMC010000257.1:0-5905 GCA_033761915.1 Flavihumibacter sp. | reverse complement strand
TAGTTATTTTCTAGAAGTTACAGGCTAGGGGTGAGATTGAGACTTTGAAAAGTTTAGGAAAACAACATTTGTATTTTTAAATTATGTAATTCCTTTGAACCAAAATAAAGATTGATTTCTTAATTGATTAGTTTGATAAGACGGAGGATTTAAAATGAATTATGAGTTTAAAAAAGCTTAATTGGCACAGTCGCTGTTCAAGTGTGCGACGCAAGGATGCTGAGCAGCGAACTACTGCTGGTAACATAATATATCAACTTAATTTTTCAGGAGGCTTATCCGGCTTTGCATATTCCATTCTTTGTATAAAAGCCGTGTTATAGTAGCCATCAATACCCAGCGATGTAATAATACCGGCTTTTTCTAATTGTAAAAATCCATCTGTTTGCAAGATGTTAGTGTCTTTAATAAAAATATCCGTAACCGCACCTATTACAAAAAATGTTTGGTTGTGTTGTATAGGGATAATCTCCACCACTTGCAGGGCATATTGCACCGGACTTTCTTTTACAAACGGAGCATTTATATTGTTATGCCACTCTGGTGTAAGACCGGTAGCATCAAACTCATTTTCGTTGTCGGCATATTTGGCGCTGGTTTGGTGCGCCGCTTCAATAAAGCTATTGGTAACATGGTTGATGGTATAAATACCTGTTGCTTCTATATTGGCCAGGGTATGTGGCGCCGCCGGGCGGGGGCGGTTTATAAAACCTATGAGCGCAGGGTCGGCCCCAAGGTGTACCATATTGCTGAAAATAGCCAGGTTGGTTTGCCCTTGTTGATTTTGTGTGCCAATTAACGAAGCTGGTTTAAAACCGCTGAGGCTGTTAATTAAATTGGCCCGGTAAAAACGTTCCTGCTGTTGCAGTTGTGTTAAAGAAAAATGCAGCATACAATTGTATTATGCTGCATTAACAAGAAATTGAACCGGATGTTTATATCAGACCACGTGTTTTTTAAAGAAAGCAATGGTGCGGCTCCAGGCTAGTTTGGCAGCAGCTTCATTATAGCGTCCCACAGCGGTATCGTTATGAAAAGCATGGTTGACTCCGTCGTACATATAAAGTTCGTAGGGCTTATTATTTTTCTTAAGCGCTTCTTCATACGCAGCAATGCCGGCATTAATACGTTCATCTAAACTGGCATAGTGTAATTGCAGCGCAGCTTTTATAGAGGGCACTTCTTCTGCAGTGGCCTGCCTGCCATAAAAGGCAACAGCCGCTTTTAAAGAAGGTACTTTTACCGCCAGGCTATTACTCATGGCCCCGCCCCAGCAAAAACCCACACAACCGGTACTGCCATTAAAATCGTTACGGGTTTTTAAATAGTCAAACACGTTTATAAAATTTTGCAGGTTATTTTCTGCTTTCAGCTCCTGAAACTTTTGGCGGGCTTCATCTTCATTAGCCGGTGTGGCGCTAATGGCAGCAAGCGCATTGGGCGCAATTGCTAAAAAACCTTCTTTAGCAGCTCGGCGGGCCACATCTTCTATGTGTGCATTTAAACCACGGTTTTCGTGTATTACAATAATAGCCGGGTATTTTTTATTGTCTTTAGGTCTTGCCACATAGGCTTGCATATTGCCGGGCACACCGGTATAAGAAACACGTTCTGTAAATAAATCGTCTTCTGGTATGGCCACCACTTTGGCCTGCGCCGCATTTACTTCTATTAATGGTAACACGGCCATGGCTGCTGCGGTGCTTCCGGTTAATAATACCAGCCTGCGAAAAAATTCTGTTCTTGGCAGTGGCGCATGAGTGTACTCATCGTACAGGTTAATAATTCGTTGGTCCATGGTGGTCTGTTTTATATCCCTAAGATACGTTTATAAAACAGCACCTGTTTCTTTTTTACACCAGCGTTTTAAAACCACGTTTTGCGGTAACCCCGGGTATATTTTACCCGGCAGCTTATAGAATTTTAATATCTTCACTCACCCAAAAAATAACACTATGCTGCAACGAAGCCTGCTTGCTTTTTTATCTTTCCTAATAGTAGTATTAGTAGCCTGTAACAATAACCCAAATGCTGCTACTGATCAGGAAGTACCTACTTTAGCCAATTTAATTCCAAAACCGGTGCAGGTAAAAGCCGATACCGGCTTGTTTACTTTAAACGACAGTACTTTTATTACAGTACCTGCCGGAGACACACCGTTAATACAGATTGCCCGATACATTATTACAGTATTAAAACCGGCCACCGGTTTTAAACTTAAAATAGATACCAATCCAAAACCCACTAACAGCATTGCACTGGCTTTAGTGAACGATTCTTCTTTAAGTAATGAAGGGTATGAATTAAAAGTAAGCAGCAACGGTATTACCATTAATGCATTTAAACCTGCCGGTATATTTTATGGGGTGCAAACCATCCGCCAGTTATTGCCCGCTGCTATTGGTAAAGACAGTTTAGTAGTTACCAACTGGCAAATGGCTACCGGCACCATCCGCGATTATCCGGAGTATGCCATGCGGGGCGCTATGTTAGATGTAGCCCGCCACTTTTTTGATGTGGATGCAGTTAAACGCTACATCGATTTTTTAGCATACTATAAAATGAATACACTGCACCTGCATTTAAGCGATGATCAGGGCTGGCGTATTGAAATAAAAAAATGGCCCCGCTTAACAGAGTATGGCAGTACCACACAGGTGGGTGGCGGACAAGGTGGTTTCTATACACAAGAACAATACAAAGACATTGTAACCTACGCAGCCAACCGGTTTATTACCGTTATCCCGGAAATTGATATGCCGGGCCATACCAACGCTGCACTGGCTTCTTACCCCGAGTTGAATTGTAATGAAAAAGATAAGAACCCCAAATTATACACTGGTATTGAAGTGGGCTTTAGTACACTGTGCACTCAAAACGAAAAAGTGTACCAGTTTGTAGATGATGTATTAAAAGAGTTGGCAGCTATAACACCCGGCCCTTATTTGCATATTGGCGGAGATGAAAGCCATGCCACCAAAAAAGAAGACTATATACCTTTTATGAACCGTGTGCAGAGTATGGTAAAAAAACACGGCAAACAAGTTATAGGATGGGATGAAATTGCCAATGCCACCCTGCAACCCGGCACATTAGCACAGTATTGGGCCGATTCTGTCAATTCAAAAAATGCCGTAAAGCAAGGCGCTAAAATTATTATGTCTCCTGCCGCAAGGGCTTATATGGATATGCAGTACGACTCAACCACCAAATTAGGGTTGCACTGGGCCGGTTATGTAGAAGTGGATAAAGCCTATAGCTGGAACCCAGCAACGCTGGTAGATAGTATTGAACGTAACAATATCATTGGTGTAATAGCACCTTTGTGGTCAGAAACAATTGTAACCATCGATGATATTGAGTACATGGTGTTTCCCCGCCTGCCCGGTTATGCAGAAATAGCATGGTCGCCCGCCAATGGCCGCAGTTGGGATGAATATAAAAATCGCCTCGGCAATCATGGCCGACAGATGAAGGCAAAACATATTGACTATTATCCATCAAAGCTGGTTGAGTGGAAACAATAATTTTAGGTAACCAGCTTTGGTAACTCCGGTTTAGCATCCTTGCTACGCTCAGTTCAACAACAGTGCCAGCAGCAACCCATCAACTTAATTTTCAAAACCCTGCAGACAACTGCAGGGTTTTTCTTTTGTTACTCTTCCTAAAAATTCGTAACCTTATCATCTAAACTTTTTAAATATGAAGGTATCAACAACCAAGCTCACTGCTCAACTGACCGCAGTATTATTAGTTCTGGTAACTGTAATTGCATTTAGTTGTAATAACGGTGGCGGAGAACCCGCAGCAACCGCAACAGACACCACCCGCGAAAAGGCAGAAACAAGGCCCACCAAATCGCCCAACGCAGTAGATACAACCCAAGCTGAAGCTCCTGCTGCAGACACTGCCAAATAATGGGAGTTAATTTTTTTTATGTAAGAAGTTGTTTACCGTAGTTGTACATTCATTCAATCCGTTTGCTTATGTACAGTATATAAACCCGGTGCCCGGCACCCATAAGATGGTAACTATATTTAAGCAGCTTCTTTTAATATTATGCTTCCTCCTCCTGTTCGGCAGTATCATCATTCCCTATATCTAATTTAATTTTACGGGTGGTAATCTTAATGCCACCATCGTGCTGCGTTCTTCTATTCGTAAGTTTTTCTATTAACCAATGTTCAATACGGTGGTGTGCCGGAATTAAAAAGGCAGCAATAGCCACAAATATCATAATCTCATACACGGGGGTATGGTGTGTTAATGCAGCCACCGTAGGGTGTAAAAACAAAGTGAGGTATTCAAAGAAAATTAACAGTGAAAGAATACCCAGTACTTTAATAACACGTACCGGTATTTTTATGCGGCTTAATAAAACAGTAAGCAAAAAGAAGGCTGGTATAAACAAACCAATTAATAACAATTGCAATTGTTGTTTTCTTTCTTTAGCGGCAATCTTTCTGTTTTCTTCCAACTCTGCCTGCCGCAATTGCTCGTTTGTAGAAAGTATCTGCGATTCTCTGATGCGGGCCTTGCTGTTAATGGAATCGTTCAGTTGTTTTTCTAAAGCCAGATACACAAAAGCACTGTCAATATTTTTTATATCCTGGTATTGCCGGGTTAAAAATTCGGTGGCCTTTAGTTCGTGGGTGGAGAAACCGCCGCGGTGAGCCACCTGTCTTGCAAAACGGGCAAAATAAATAGCTGAGTCGTGGTGGTTTTTTTGCTGGTACAAATTAGCAAGTCCTAAACTGGCTTCGCCCAGTACTTCATCATCATTGGCGGCTTCCAGTAAGTCGATAGCCTGCTGGTAATTGAGTTGTGCAGCATGCCATTCTTTTCTTTTTAAAAATACATGTGCCAACCCTGTCATAGAGGTGCCGGTTAAATCTCCATCGTTCATTTGTTGCGCCACCCGCAGCGATTGGTTGAAGTATTTATAAGCAGAATCGGTTTGGCTCAGCCGGTTGTAGGCATCTCCCACATTCAGGTTTACATAATATTCCAGCTCTGTAATATTATTTGCTTTTAAAACTGAATCGCTCTGGTAGTAATATTTTAAAGCGTTGGTATAATCTTCCAGGTAGGTGTATACAATACCAATATTCATTAATACACTGGCCATATTGCGGGGGGTATTGCGTTGTTCCTCCAGTTTTAATTTTTGCAGGTTAATGTCTAATGCCCGTGGATAGTTACCCATTTTAATAAAGCTATTGGCTATAATGCCCAGCGACCGGGATTCTCCTTCTGTATATTTAATGCTGCGGGCCAGATAATAAGCCTGCTGTGCAATGACCAATGCGGTATCGGGGTTGTAAATACTTACATAGTCAGATAACTTCCATAATCTTTTTACGCGGTTAGAATCTGTTTTTTCGCTGGCAAGCAAAACCAATATACTATCGGCTTTATTTTTTTGCGCTTTTATGGAGGTTGGCGCACAACATAAACACCAACAGGTAAAAAGCAGGAAGATGCATTGCTTTCCGGTAAAAAACATGTAGGCAGGGGTTTGGTTACTGGTTACAAATTAACCATAATTGTTCAATTACTAACTGAAAGTTGAAGGGTGCGACGCAAGGATGCTGAACGGTGTGGCACAGCCGGTAACATAAAAATTTTGGGTAGAGGGTTTAATTGCTGTAAATTTCAATTCGGCTAGCACATATGCCTTAACGCTTTATTCTATGAATTGCTTCTTGTTTTTCCTGCCCATGGCTTTACTAATTTTTAAAGGTATTGTATGATACGTTTTTTATTGCTGTTGCTTACAATGGTAGGCTGTAAAGGTGTTTTTGCACAAAGCATTTATGATGTTAGTTATCATTATCAGATAGATAACCACAAAGAAGAGTACCGGGCTTTACTGCAACGGTTTGAAGATGGCACCGGCTTTATA
>JANRMC010000256.1:0-20523 GCA_033761915.1 Flavihumibacter sp. | reverse complement strand
ACAAGGGCGATGGATATTTGGCGGCGTCTGCATCAGTAAAAGTATAATCAATACGGCTGTTGTTGCTTTGTTTTGCAGTTATGGCCCCAATGGGTTCATAGTTCAGCAGATCGTTGCTTCTTTCTATAACAAAACCGGTGGGTGTTTGCTGGCTGCTGATGCTCCATTGCAATTGAGTGGCGCCATTTTTTAAAGCACCTTTAAAGGTTATTAAGTTAAACGGCAGCAACGAAAAGGCTGAGCTTGCAAAATAAAAGCTTGAAAAAGAACTGAGCGTATTGGTTTGTAAAACATATCCATTACTGCCAAAGCTTAGTTTAGATGCTGTGGTAACCGGTGCGGCTGTGGCCACAATACCAGCGCTGCAGTTATCATTATTTTTAAAAACACCCACATTAGAAATAGTAAGCCCGTTGCCCATGTCTGCATTAAAAGCATTAAACTCATCGGTACTGATATATAATCTTACACTTACGGCGCTGGCCGGTTGTGTTTGTGATGTTATGCGAATGTTGCGGTTTAAATATTTTCTTCCGTAAGGGTCTTGCCGGCTGCTGCCGCTGCGGGTGTAGAAAGATGCGGTTACGGTATCCAGGTTATTACCATTGGCTTTTATTTCGGCTACAATATTTCCTTCGGGTCCGGTAATGGGCACCCAGATATTGTTATTATTATTGGCAGCATTAATAACAACCGTAGAACCGGGCGTGCAATTGTTTTGTACCCCTGCATCCACCGGTATGCTGGTGGGTATAGTGCTGAAGCCACTGCCATCATCGTTATAACCCAAAAATGTATACTTCTGAATACAGCCACCACAAGCAGGCACAATGGGGTTACCACTGCTGGGTCCGCTGCTGGAGCCGGAACGGTCAAGTGCCACAAATATATCTCTGCCACCTGGTGAAAATGCAATGTCTCTGAAACGGTTGGTGCTGCCAAAATAACTTACGGTATCAGCGCCATCGGTTGGCACAATACCATCTCCGTTGGCATTTAATTTCATTCTTAAAATGCGGGCGCCTTTTAAACAGGTAGGTAATACTGAGTTTTTCCAACCCGGTATAGCGGTGCCGGTATATAACCCTAAACCAGAATAGCCTTCCGATTTCCAGGCACCGTTGGCATTTTGTGCCAGCACGGTAACTGAAGGAGATGGGTTGGTGTCAACATTATTATAAATGTACTGTATACTCCACTTGGGTAAGAAAGTGGAGGTGCTGCCAGAGTCTGCAGCATAATTAGAATATACAGGATCCATATAACTGCTGCCAATGGCAGCAGCATTGGTAATTTCAGAAGTAATTAATGGTAAAGAACTGCTGATGGGGCCTGCTTTTGCCATACGGTAATTATCATCGGCACTATAACCAATTACCAATGGGTGGCCGTAGTTTTTGCCGTTTTGCAGCAGGTTCACTTCATCATCGCTGAAAGGGCCGTGTGAGGCGCCATAGAACCGGTCGGTACCATTAATATTACCAAAAGCAAAGCCCTGGTTATTACGGATACCAGTAGCCCAAACGGCGCTTTGCCCGGTAACGGGGGCTACATTGTTAAACGGGTTGCTGTTGGGTATCCATCGGTCAAATGTACCCGCATCACCATCGGGTTCTAAATTAAAACGTAAAATTTTTCCTTCGTAAGAATTGGTTTGCTGTGCTTTTATAGTACGGTCAATATTGGCAAACTGTCCGGCACCCACATCACCTACTGCATAATACAGGTAATTGGTTCCGCCTTCTGGTATGATTATTATTCTGCCAGAATTGTGATCGTTACTGCCGGGTATGGTATCGCAAAGGGCAACCGGGTTTACCAGCATACCGGCATTATTATAGGTAAAGCGTACCAGCCAGGTATTAAAATAATTTCCTTTAACCGCCTCTCCATTATTGGGGTTGGTGGTGGTAAGCGGCGAAGCAGTGGATGGTATCACATGGTCGTGCCCATAAGCTATATACACAAAACGTTTGGCAGGGTTGGTCATAAACTCCGGGTGTATGGCTAAACCCATTAAACCACCCTGGTAACCGGGCACTTTAAACGTGGTGCTGCCAGAAGGTTGCGGACTGGTAAGTAAACCGGGTGTAAATTTCTTTTGCCATTTATTGGTGGGGGTGGATGCTGCATCCGTAAAAGTTGTTAAGTCCAGTATGGTTCTTCTGTTGCCGGATACCGGGTGTATTTTAACCACTTTATAACCGGTGGTGCCTGCTGTAACAGCAGTGCCGCCTGAGTTAGACGAGCCGGCAGAGGCTTCTGTAACCCATAAGGAATCATCAGGGCCGTATGTAATTTCCCAGGGATCTCTCAGGTTGGCCGCACTGTTTACAAGTATGGTCTGACGGAATACCTCTTTCATTCTTCCGGCAACATAGTTGACCTGTGCATGGGTAGCTTGAACAAATAAGCAGATCAGCAAAATGCTGTAAAGTTTTTTCATTTTTTATAGGATTTGGAATAGGGCTGTTTAATGGCTGATTAATAGGTTGGTAACCTGCTTTTGTAAAGGCTATCAGTAATTAGTATAATTGTTTTTATATATAAATTATAATTTATTCCATGCATTAAACGTTAAGAGTATACCATTATTATCCTATTTGAAAATGTAAATCTGCTACGATGAAAACTCTGAAAAGGGCAACTGATTTTTTATTGGTTGCATTGGGAATATTGATTACCTCATTTACCCCTTTAATTGCAACGGCGCAATCTAATGAATGTGCCGGGGCATCAGCGCTTACTGTTTACACGGCTACCTGTGGCGGAGCTACTACCGGCACTACGGTAGGTGCTACTTCTTCCATGACGGGTTGCTCTGGTACTGCTGATGATGATGTTTGGTATAGCTTCGTCCCTAACGGCGGGTCTCATACAATCACGGTTACTTCACCTACCGGCACCGGAAGAATTTCTGATATCGTATTTGAGGTGTTCAGCGGAAGCTGCGGTTCTTTAACCAGTGTATTATGCCGCAATGCTACAACCGGCAATACTTCAGAAACAGCTACTCTAAACAATCTTGTAAATGGGGCCAATTATTATGTAAGAATATACAGTGCTGGCAATGGTACCGGGCAGGGCATCTTTACAATTTGTATTACCAAACCCACACCGCCGGCAAACGATAATTGCTCGGGGGCTATTACTATGACACCGGCTGCCACCTGTATCAGTGGTAGCAGTCAACGCACCGGTACTTTAGTAAACGCTACCAATTCGGGGTTGGCAGCTGGCGCATGTGGTGGTACTGCAGATGATGATATTTGGTACAGCTTTGTGGCGGCATACAACACCCATACTGTTACATTAAGTAGTATTGGCAGTGCCATTGCAGTTAACGGATCAGGTATTGGAGGCAGCGCTGTGGTAGAAGTTTTTGAAAGCAGTAATAATACCTGTGGCGGGGCTTTTACAAGCATTGCCTGCGGACAGGTATCGGGTACCAACCTTATTGCTTATGCCAACAGTTTAACAGTGGGCAATACTTATTTTGTAAGAGTGTACAGTACCAACAGTATATCTTTAAATGCAAATGCCGGGTTTAATATCTGCGTTCAAAATCCTTATACAGGGGCACCTACTGTAAACTTTGGAAAAAGCTTTATTAATCTTACAAAAGGTAACGGCGGTGGTACGGTAGAAAACGGCGATGTGCTGGAGATAAGAGCCGCAGTAGTTTTAAGGGCTACCAGTCTTTTAGACAGCTGTGCCTTCTACGATAATATTCCTGCCGGTACTACTTATGTGCCGGGCTCACTGGCAGTATTAACCAATGAAGGAAAAGTGTATAAATCTTTCAGCGATGCGGCAGGTGATGATGCCGGCACTTATAACAGTGGTGCTGTTACCATCAATATGGGTTATAATACTGGCGATAATGTAGCCAGTGCTTACCGCCGGGGAAGGTTACGTAATACCAACCGTCCGGTAATTGGCGGCGGTTGTTTAATGATGGCCAGCTACCGTGTTACAGTTACTGCAGCTACCAATACATTATTAAGTTTAGGTGGCGGCACATTTACCTACGCATTAATAACTGCGCCTTCAACTATAATCACTCATAATTTTAATGCAAACACTGTAGTGGTGTATAGCAATAATGGTTTGTGTTTAAATTCTTCTGGTGTAAATGTGTTGGACAATAGTTTGGCAGGAGATTTTGATGGAACATTTGGCTCTGGTAATACCATGAACAGAATTGCATCACCCAATGTGCCACCGGGATATACCTACACCCAATTATCTGGCAGCGCACCCGGAGACTTTTTTTATGGCATTACCAATAATACCAGTAATAATGCAGCTGGGTTCTCTACCGTTAATACATGGCCCAAACCACAATCGCCGGCCACCAACCGCATTTTTGGTGTGTTTGATGTTATTGGCGATCATACCGGGGCCGGTGTAATGGGCAACAGCGCGGCAGATACCACCAATGGTGGTGTGGGCGGCTATATGTTATTGGTGAATGCAGCCTATAATTTAGATACGGCTTTTAAATATCCTATTTCTGGGTTATGCCCCAATACGTACTACGAAATTTCATTCTGGGTTCGTAATATCTGTTCCCGTTGCGGTATTGATTCGGTGGGACGTGGTGCTTCTGGCGTTAGTGTGCCCGCTGGTTATATTCCTACCGATGTGGGCGATTCATCGGGTGTTTACCCTAACCTTAGTCTTTCAATAGATGGGGTCAATCATTATACCACCGGTAATATCCGTTATACCGGGCAATGGGTTAAAAAAGGATTTGTTTTCAGAACAGGAACCGCACAAACCAATATAGAATTTGCCATTACCAATAATGCACCGGGCGGTGGTGGCAACGACTGGGCTTTGGATGATATCAGCCTGGCTACCTGCACACCCAACCTAAACCTCGTTCCATCAGGTAACGCAGCTGTTTGCTATGGCAATCAGGTTGATCTTAATTGCCAGGTAGTAAGTTTCTTTTCAAACTATGTGCATTATCAATGGCAGGTTAGTAACGATAATGGTGCTACCTGGGTGGATACATTGGCCTCTGGTGTGGGTTCACCTTCTTATGATGGTACTAACTACACTTATACAGCCAGCTTTCCATCCTTTCTGGCAGACAGCAGCCAGCATAACAAACAGTACCGCATCCGTGTGGCAACCACAGCTGCCAATCTTGCTTCTGGTTGCTCTTTCTTTAACAGTGCTGTTATACGTGTAATGGTAAACGATTGCAGCTATGTATTGGCAACCGACCTTTTAACCTTTAATGGACAACTGCGTAATAAACATGGGGTATTAAACTGGACCGCCACCAACGAAACCGCTCAAACACTTTATGAAGTGCAGCGAAGTTTTAATGGCAGTCAGTATAAAGCAATAGGTGTTGTAAATGCCACCAACGGACAATATACATTTACAGACCCGGAAGAATTAAAACAGGCAGCATATTACAGAATTGTAATTCGTGAAGAAGCCAAACAAAAAATTAGCAGCACCGTTCTTTTAACACCCGGCACTATTCCTTTTGAAATTATTACAGCCATCAATCCGTTTACTGATAAGTTGCTGTATGAAGTTAGCAGCCCTGCCAATGCAAAAGCCACCATCCGTTTAAGCGGAGAACATGGCAAACTGGTATACCAAACCACAGCATTACTGCAGCCAGGAATTAACCGCTTAGAAATTCCATCCTTGCAGCAACTGGCCAGCGGCACCTATGTATTGCAGGTGGCTACCAATGCAGGTGTAAAAACCAAACGTGTTATTAAACTAAATAACAAACAGTAAAACAGATTACATCATTAAGCGGGTTAGCAACAGTTGGTTGCTAACCCGCTTTTTATTTTTTGTAACCAGCTGCGGTATTGCTATTCAGCATCGTTGCGTCGCACACGTGTACAGATGTTGATTAATGGTCCATAGTTTATAGTCAATAGTATGGCTATGTACCATTAACAATTTGCTATTGACATTCTTATGTACAAGTCCCGCTTTGCGGAATGAAGTGTAACTGCTACTCGATCCTCTTAGCATTACAGCTAACATGTGCGACGCAACGATGCCGGGCTTTGTACCGTGGCCGGTAACCAAAAAATAACCCCCGCCATGGCAGGGGTTATTTTTTTAAGTGCAAGCAGGTTTATTGTGTAATGCCTTCCAGCGCCAGCATAAATGCATACTCGCGGGCCACATCTTTTAAATAATCAAAACGGCCGCTGGCACCACCATGACCGGCTTCCATATTGGTGTGCAGTAACAGCAGGTTGTTATTGGTTTTATACACCCGCAGTTTGGCCACCCATTTGGCAGGTTCAAAATATTGCACCTGGCTATCGTGCAGGCCGGTGGTAACTAACAGGTTGGGGTAGGCCTTTTTCTCCACATTGTCATACGGCGAATAGGTTTTCATGTACTCGTAATGTGCTTTAATTTTTGGATTGCCCCATTCGTCAAATTCATTGGTGGTTAAGGGGATGCTTTCATCCAGCATGGTATTAATAACATCTACAAAAGGTACCTGCGCAATAACGCCATTCCATAAATCGGGGCGCATGTTTACAATGGCGCCCATTAACAAGCCGCCGGCACTGCCGCCTTGTGCATATAAATGTTCTTTACTGGTAAACTTCTGGGCAATTAAATATTCTGCACAGTCAATAAAGTCGGTAAAGGTGTTTTTCTTTTTTTGCATCTTACCATCTTCATACCATTGGCGTCCCATTTCCTGTCCGCCGCGTATATGTGCAATAGCAAAGGCAAAGCCACGGTTTAATAAACTTAAACGGCTGCTGCTGAAAGAGGCATCCATACTGGCACCGTAAGAACCATAGGCATATAATAACAGTGGTGCATTGCCATCTTTATTAAATCCTTTTTTATACACCAACGAAACAGGTACTTTGGCGCCGTCTTTAGCAGTGGCATATAAGCGTTCTGTTACATAATCAGCAGCGGTATAACCACCCACCACTTCCTGCTGCTTCAGCAACTTCTTGTTCTTTGTTGTTAAATCATAATCGTAGGTAGAGTTGGGTGTGGTTAAAGACGTATAGCCATAACGCAGCGTAGTGGTATTAAATTCAGGGTTATTGCCCACGTAGGCATTATAGGCAGGTTCACCAAAATCCAAATAATATTCCTGGTTATTGGTTTTGTTTTGAATGCGTAATTGTAATAAGCCGTTTTTTCGTTCTGTAATTACCCAGTAGTCTTTAAATACCGTAACATCTTCCAGCAGCACATCAGCACGGTGAGGTATTACTTCCTTCCAATTGTCTGCCGTTGTTTTATCTTCTGGGGTGCTCATTAATTTAAAGTTCCTGGCATTTTGGTTGGTAACCACTAAAAACTGTCCGCCCCAATGATCAACCCCATACAGTACCTCTTTTAAGCGGGGCTGAAAAACTTTAAATGCTTCTGTGGGTTTATCGGCATCCAGCAGGCGCCACTCAGAAGAAAGAGTGGCAGAAGAAACAATATAGATGTATTTATTAGATTTTGTTTTACCCACCCCAATATAATTGCTATGATCCTTTTCTTCATATACCACGGCATCGGCTGCGGCACTGGTGCCCAGCACATGCCGTTTTATTTTTTCTGATAATAATGTTACGGGGTTATTGGCTGTGTAAAAAAGTGTTTTATTATCGTTGGCCCAAGTGCCACCACCACCACTGATGCCGGTTACCACATCCGGCAACAGAGCACCGGTTTCTAAGTTTTTAACATGCAAAGTATACTGACGGCGGGAAACAGTATCGATACAATAAGCCAGTAATTTATTATCAGGACTGATGCTGAAACCGCTGGCAGAAAAATAATCATGTCCGGCAGCCATGGCATCCACATCCAGTAAAATTTCTTCGGCAGCATCCAGGCTGCCTTTTTTGCGGCAGTATTTGTAATATTGCTTGCCTTCCTCGTTACGGGTATAATAATAGTAGCCGTTTTTAAAAACCGGCACCGATTCATCTTTTTCTTTAATGCGGCCCTTCATTTCTTCAAACAGCTTTTGCTGAAAAACTTTGGTGCCGCTCATCATGGTATCTAAATAGGTGTTCTCGGCTTTCAGGTAATCTACCACGGCGGTACTGTCGGCTGTTTTTTTAAAGAAGCCGTTTAGCCAGAAATAATTATCAATAGCGGTATCGCCGTGTAAAATTCGCTGGTAGGGTTTTGTTTCAGCAACCGGGGCTTTAACACCCTGCGGCCACTGGTAGGCTTCTTTATTATTAGAACTTTGATTGTTACAAGACATAGTGGTGATTAATGCAACGCAGGCAATGAATAATTTGCAACGCATAGGTTTAGTTTGAATACTCAATTTAAGTGCATTTATCTGCAAATGTTAACCGCTTACAGAAATACCCGCTTACCATTAAGTGTTTGCATGTGTTAACAGTTCCTGCAGGTCTAATGCTTCTGTAAGCATCATGAGTTCTCCGTTTTCATCCACAGGCCATTGTTCTTTGGGTTTATCCCAATACAATTCAACGCCATTAGCATCGGGGTCGTTTAAATACAAGGCTTCAGAAACTCCATGGTCGGCTGCGCCGGTTAAAGGATAGCCGGCTGCTATCAGCCGTTTTAAAATATTAGCCAGATCGGCACGGGTTGGGTAGAGTATAGCGGTATGGTATAGCCCGCATGCATTAACAGGTGCGGGTCCGCGGCCTTTGCTATGCCAGGTGTTTAAACCAATATGATGATGGTAACCACCAGCCGAAATAAATACGGCTTGTGTGCCGTAGCGCTGTGTAATTTCAAAACCCAGCAGGTCTTTATAAAACGCCAATGCTTTATCCAGATCAGATACCTTTAAATGAACATGGCCTATACGGGTTTGCGGCGGAACGGTATAACTCATAAAAAATAATTAAGCTGCAAAAATAAGCAACAAAGAGGGGAGAGCCGGCAATCGTTTTTCATGGCATCATCGTTGTGTCACTCACTTCAACAGCAGAATTTCTGATCGGAAATTTTTGATTTGAAATTTTAATACCCCAGCGTTCAAACCCTTTTTTAAAAATCTGTGAGGTTTAAGCGTTTTCAAATAATTTAACTATGGCTGCTGATGTAAAATATACAAATACAATCATAAGCAATAAAAGTAACAGCGCTTTGTATTTACTGAGCATATAATAGGTGTTACCAATATGAACCGTAAAAGTTTTTTTGCCCAAGCGTACTGGAATGAAATATAATAAAACAGATAGTAGTACAAAAAACACCAATGTGATTATTGCTGCTATTTTCATAACCCAAAAATTGATAAACCAAGATAGCAAATTGGTTACAGAAAGTGGTTTTAAATACACCGGCATTGCATAGTTTAGTTATGCCGCTGAAGGGTGCGACGCAACGATGATGCCATGAAAAACAAAAGCAGGTTACAAAATAAAAACCCCTGCATTAACAGGGGTTTTTATTTTGTAAGGTAGTTATTTACTTATCTACTGTTAACGATGCACCCACATACTCTGCATTGATGCGGGCAATATTGGTAATTGAAATTTCTTTGGGGCAGGTGGCTTCGCAGGCACCGGTATTGGTACAACTGCCAAAGCCTTCTTTATCCATTTGTGCCACCATATTAATTACACGCTTCTTTCTTTCTGGTGAGCCTTGTGGTAACAAAGCAAGGTGAGATACTTTTGCAGACACAAACAGCATGGCCGATGAGTTTTTGCAAGCTGCCACGCAGGCGCCGCAACCAATACAGGCTGCTGCAGCAAAGGCTGCATCTGCTTTATCTTTTTCTACCGGTATGGCATTGGCATCTACCGCATTACCGGTGTTTACAGATATATAGCCGCCGGCTTGTATAATACGGTCAAAAGAACTGCGGTCTACCATTAAATCTTTTATTACCGGAAAAGCATTGGCTCTCCAGGGCTCCACCACAATGGTATCTCCGTCTTCAAAAGCACGCATGTGCAACTGGCAGGTGGTATTGGCTTTCCACGGGCCGTGTGGTTTGCCATTTATAACCATAGAACAGGTACCACAAATTCCCTCGCGGCAGTCGTGGTCAAACGCAATGGGGTCTTGTCCTTCAGTAATCAGTTTTTCGTTTAATACATCAAACATCTCCAGGAACGACATTTCGGTTGAAATATCTTTTACATCGTAGGTTGCAAAACCGCCATTATCCTGGCCGTTTTTCTGTCTCCAAACTTTTAAAGTAAGATTAATGTGTTTGTGTTCCATTTATACAATTTGATAATTTGATAATTTAATAATTTGAAAATTAGTTAGAAGATGGGCTATCATTTTCAAATTGCCCATCTTCAAATTTTCAAATTACTTATAGCTTCTCTGCGTAGGTTTGGCTACCTCAAAGTTCAATTCTTCTTTATGCAGTTCCCACTGGTGTTCTCCTTTCAGTTCCCATGCTGCTACATAAGAGAAGTTGCTATCATCACGTTTTGCTTCGCCTTCTTCGGTCTGGCTTTCTTCTCTGAAATGGCCGCCACAACTTTCGTTACGGTTCAACGCATCCAGGCACATCAGTTCGCCCAGTTCAATAAAATCGGCTACGCGGTTGGCTTTGTCCAGCTCGGGGTTCATTTCATTTATGCTGCCGGGTATACGCACATCGCTCCAAAATTCTTTTTTCAGTTGCTGTATATCGCTGATTGCTTTCTTTAAACCTTCTTCGTTGCGGGCCATACCGCAATACTCCCACATAATTTTACCCAAACGTTTATGAAAACTTTCTACCGTTTGCGCTCCCTTAATATTCATCAGGTGGTTAATGCGGTCGCTTACTTCTTTTTCTGCTGCTACAAATGCCGGATGGTCGGTGGGTATGGGTTTGGTGGCAATTTCATCGGCCAGGTAATTACCAATTGTGTATGGTATTACAAAATAACCATCAGCAAGCCCCTGCATCAGTGCAGAAGCACCCAGACGGTTGGCACCATGGTCGCTAAAGTTAGCTTCGCCCAACGCATACAAACCTTTAATGCTGGTCATTAGTTCATAGTCCACCCAAAGGCCACCCATGGTATAGTGTACCGCGGGGTAAATGCGCATGGGCACTTCGTAAGGGTTTTCGCCGGTAATTTTTTCATACATGTCAAACAGGTTACCATATTCTTCTTTCACCACTTCTTTACCCAATGCCACTAATGTAGCTTCATCGGGGTTTTGTATGCCCTGTTTGTTGGCTTCGGCACGGCCATATTTATTAATAAGATTGTATTTAAAGTCTAAGTACACCGCTTGCTTGGTGGTACCCACACCAAAGCCGGCATCGCATCTTTCTTTAGCGGCACGAGAGGCCACATCTCTTGGCACCAGGTTACCAAAAGCAGGGTAACGTCTTTCCAGGTAATAATCTCTTTCTTCTTCTGGTATGTCATTGGGTTTACGCGGATCGTCTTTTTGCTTGGGTACCCAAATACGGCCATCATTGCGCAGCGACTCTGACATCAGCGTCAGCTTACTTTGGTGGTCTCCACTAACCGGTATGCAGGTAGGGTGAATTTGTGTAAAGCAGGGGTTGCCAAAATATGCGCCTTTCTTATGCGCCTTCCATGCTGCAGTAACGTTGCTGCCCATGGCGTTGGTAGAAAGATAGAATACGTTGCCATAACCACCTGTACATAATAATACAGCATGGCCAAAGTGACGTTCTAATTCTCCGTTAACCAGATTGCGGGCAATAATACCACGGGCCTTGCCATCTACTATCACCACATCCAGCATCTCGTGGCGGTTATACATTTTTACATTGCCCAAAGCCACCTGGCGTTCTAATGCCTGGTAAGCACCAATTAATAATTGCTGACCGGTTTGGCCGGCTGCATAAAACGTACGTTTTACCTGCGTGCCCCCAAAAGAACGGTTATTTAATAAACCACCATACTCACGTGCAAAAGGCACACCCTGCGCCACACATTGGTCAATAATATTTACACTCACTTCTGCCAGGCGATGCACATTGCCCTCACGTGCCCGGGAATCGCCGCCTTTAATAGTATCGTAAAACAAACGGAACACGCTGTCGCCATCGTTCTGATAATTTTTGGCTGCGTTAATACCACCCTGCGCCGCAATACTGTGTGCACGGCGTGGAGAGTCCTGAAAGCAAAACGCTTTTACTTTATACCCCAATTCTCCCAACGCTGCAGCTGCCGAGGCGCCTGCAAGTCCGGTACCTACTATTATTACTTCCAGTTTACGTTTATTAGCCGGGTTAACCAGTTTTACATGGCCTTTGTAATCTGTCCATTTCTGATCTAATGGTCCGGCAGGAATTTTTGAATTGAGCATATGATGAATTTAATAGACGCTAATTTATTTTTTGTTTACGGGCTGTGGTAATACTGTTCAACATTGTTGTGTCACTCACTTGTACGGCTGGCACATTATGCAGCCATTGCTGATGCCTGCACGGCCGCCGAAGGGTGCGACGCAACCACGGTTGCCACCTGTACTACTGCCCACCTACTAAAAAAAGAACTGCTAAAACAGGGTTATGATTGCTATTAATTAACCCAGCCAAAATGCATGCTGATGGGCATCATGGCAAATGCCAGCGGCACTATAATTGAAAAGCCCACACCCGCAGCATTAATTAATGCTATATAACGGCTGTTGCTAACACCCAGGGTGCGGAAGGCGCTTTGAAAACCGTGCAACAGGTGCCATGCTAAAGAAATGCAACCTAACACATAAACAGCCACCACCCAGGGAGATTGAAACACATCAATCATTTTTTGATACAGGTTGTGTGTAACCACGCCGTTGCTTAACCAAACCTCACTCATATCATGCGTAATACGGCTGGGCACCCAAAAATGGCTGATGTGCAATACCAGAAATAATAATAATAAAGTACCCAGCAAACCCATGCTGCGGCTATACCATTTGCTGCCGGTGTTGCCATAGTTTACGGCATACTTGCTTTTGCGGGTGCTGCGGTTTTTAAACTCTAACATAAAGCCTTGCACAATGTGTAATAATAAGCCGGCAAACAAACCCACTTCCATAATACGGATGAGTACGGTTGAACCCATAAAATGGGCGGCTTTGTTAAACATTTCGCCATTGTCGTCTACCACCACATCGGCCCAGATGCAGGCATTGATGCCGGCATGCACTATAAGAAATGTAATTAAAAACAAACCGGTAAGAGCCATTACTAATTTTTTGCCAACCGAGGAGGTAAAAAGTTCAGACCATTTCATTGTGTAAGTATTATTGTTACCAGAATATGCAACACTATTTTATAAGAAATGTTGCGTTTGTCTAAGATAAGGGGTTGTTTTTTAAAAAGTCCTGCAAAAATAAAGGAAGAAGCTCATAAAAGAAATAGCAATTTTTAATAGTGTAATTATTTTAAATACAATAAAATGCCAACACATGGTTGTATTTTACTTTTAAGGCTTCGGGCTTTCTTTTATTTGCATAATTGGGTTTACCAGTTTTTCCTATCTTAGCCGCCAAAACTTTAATGCATGGCAAGACAAGAAGAAGATTTTGATGCAAACCTGGCGGGTGAAGATGGACAGACGGATGAGACCAAATCAGGTTGGTTTAAGCGCATCAAAAAAGGTATTCTTACCAGCACTGCTGATAAAAAAGAAACCCCGGAAGGTTTGTGGAATAAGTGCCCGGAGTGTAACTATATATGCACTGTTACGGAATTAAAAGAACATCTTTTTACCTGCCCCAAGTGCAACCACCACCACCGTATTGGCAGCCACGAGTATTTTGAACTGCTTTTTGATGAAGGCCAATGCGATATTTTGTTTGAAAACATAAGGGCCAAAGACCAGCTAAACTTTACCGATCTTAAAAATTACCAGAAGCGTTTAGAAGAAACCTGGAAGAAAACCGACCTGACAGATTCTATACGCATTGGTGCCGGTAAAATAAAAGGTTACCCGCTGGTAATTGGCTGTATGGATTTTGAGTTTATCGGCGGCAGTTTGGGTAGTGTAATGGGCGAACGCATCAGCCGGGCAGTAGACTATTGCCTGCAACACAGAGCGCCGCTGATGATTATTTGTAAGAGTGGGGGTGCCCGAATGATGGAAAGCGCTTTTTCATTAATGCAACTGGCCAAGGTATCGGGCAAGTTATCGCAACTGACCGATGCAAAAATTCCCTATATCTCCCTGCTTACAGATCCTTCTTTTGGAGGTATCTCAGCTTCTTTTGGTATGCTGGGCGATTTGAATATTGCAGAGCCCGGTGCCCTCATTGGCTTTGCCGGTCCAAGGGTTATTAAAGAAACCATTAAAAAAGATTTGCCACCAGGTTTTCAGCGCAGCGAGTTTTTACTGGAACATGGTTTCTTAGATTTTATAGTTGACCGTAAAGACATGCGGGAGAAACTGGCAACCGTGCTGCAGTTGTTTCAACACTAATTTTTATAGAAATATTATTTGCAGAGGAGGTAACTTTGCCTCCTCTTTTTTTTATTATGACAGAACTATGTAACCGCTCCGCCTTTCACGATTATTACATAGAAGATACCTATGTGGCGGGTATTGTATTAAGCGGTACCGAAGTAAAATCGCTGAGGGCCGGCAAGGCCAGCTTTAACGATAGTTATTGTTTTTTTCATAAAGGAGAATTGTTTGTAAAAAGCCTGCACATATCTGAATATGCATTTGGCACCACGCAAAAACACGAGCCCCTGCAGGAACGTAAACTGCTGCTTACCCGCCGCGAGTTGAAAAAGCTGGAAGCTAAAAGCGTGGAGAAAGGTTACTCCATCATTCCCCTGAAAATATTTTTTAATGAAAAGAGCCTGGCTAAATTAGAAATAGGTCTTGGTAAGGGTAAAAAAGTACACGACAAAAGAGAGACCATTAAAAAGCGTGATGTAGAAAAAGAAATGAAACGCTATCTTAAATAAACGCTTCTTGTTTATAATTTGTCATTAATGGCACTGTTTTTTCTGCTAAATTACCTGCGCAGCAAAACATAAAAATCAACCGATGAAAATACTAGTCTTCTGTTTATTTATACTGGCAGGTATTACAACACAGGCACAAAAAATTAATGGCAGCTGGTTTGGTGTGGCAGATGCCTATGCCCGTGGTACCAACGATAATTACTTAACAGAATTAACCCTGCGCCAGAAAGGCAATGAGGTGGAAGGGGTATTTGGCTACTACTTCAGAGACGGTTACCAAAGTATTTTCATACGCGGCACTTACAATCCATCAACAAGGGTGCTTACTATAAAAAACATACCCGTGGTACATTACAAAAGCCGCAATATAGATGGCGTGGATTGTATGATGGATTTTAACGCCGTGCTGATGGTATCGCAGGTAAAGAGTACGCTGAAGGGTAGCTTCAGCAGCCACGATAAATACAAATATACCTGCCCCGAGCTGCTGGTAAATTTTGAGCTGGATAATACTGCCACCAACCCGGATAGTGTGATTGCTAGTACAATGGCAGGCACCAAAAAATACTGGAAACCGCGGCAGGAAGAATTGGTGATCAATACCAGCCAGGTTAATAAGGTGGCACCGGTTGTGGTTAATGCTGTAGCAGCGCCACCCAATACAGACAGCCTGCAAAAACAGCAGGCCCTTGCACAATTAGTGGCGGCGTTTGAACAACGTAAAAACATCATCAGCGATGAAATTGAAATTGAAGGCGATTCGGTACGCATCAGCTTTTACGATAATGGCGATGTGGATGGAGACAGTGTGAGTGTATTTATAAATAAGCTGCCCGTGTTAACACAACAACCGCTTACAGCCCGTTCTTTAAATATTTATCTTGCCATAGATGCACAGAAGCCGGTAACAGAAATAAGTATGTATGCCGAAAACCTGGGTAAGTATCCGCCCAACACGGCATTAATGGTGGTAACCGATGGCGATAAACGCCATGAAATTTATTTAAGCAGCAGCCTTACACAAAATGCTGTGGTGCGATTAAAAAAGAAAAAGAAGGGAACTAAGTTACAATAGGAGAGAGGGGTTGCATTCACAAACAATACTTACTCATTCCAGCCCTTGCCTTTTAAAATTTGTGGCACACATTTTTCAATTCTTGCTTCGCGGGTTTTAGATTGTTTGGGTTGAGAAAAATGTATGAGGTAACCTCTTTGCCGGCCCGGTGTTAATGCCTTAAATGCTTTTTCCAATACGGCATCCTGCTCTAATCTTTTTTCAAACTCTGCCGGCACCGGGTGTTCTGTTATTTTTTTAAAATTTACTTTCAATCCGGCTTTTTCTATTTCTACTGCTTCAAAAATGAAGGCTTTCAATACGGGTGCCTGTTTAGTTATTTCTTTGGCATCGGTAAACTTTACCAACTTTGCAGCCTGTGAGTTCTCACCCGGGCTTGTTAAAATACCCGCCTCATCCTGCAATAAAGCCCCTTTAAAAAAACTGATACAGCAATACTCTTTAAAAGCACTTACAATGGCAATATTGTATCCGCTAAAAGTATAACAGGGCACCCCCCATTTAACCGTTTCGGTTAACCCACAATCCAATACAATGGCCCGCAGTAATTTTAATTCTTTTTGCCAGTTGTTTACTTTACACGCAGCCGTATTGCCCAGCGGACAGCGGCCACAACCGGCCAGCAGGTAATTATCAACCGTTGTATTCATGCTAGTCGTTTAAACCTTTGCCTTGTAGTATCAGTGGTGTGCATTTTTCAATTCTTGCTTCGCGGGTGGCTGTTTGTTTGGCCGCCGAAAAATGTAAAAGATACCCTCTTTGCCGCCCCGGTGTTAATGCTTCAAAAGCTTTTTTCAGTGCCGGTTTTTTATCCAGCTTCTTTTTAAACTCATCCACCATCTTAAACTCGGTTACTTTTTTTAAAGCCACTTTCATGCCTGCATTTTCCACTTCTATTGCCTGGTAGATATATGTTTTTAGCGTGGCAGATAATGTTGCTATTTCTTTAGCATTGGTAAAACGCACCTGTCTGGCGGCCTGTACATTTTCTGTTTGTTGTATTAAAATGCCATTGGTATCTTTTAATAAAGCGCCTTTAAAAAACAAGAAAGCACAGTATTCTTTAAAGCCATGTATTAAAACCACGTTGCTGTTGTTATGGGTGTAGCAGGGGCATCCCCATTTTAAAGTTTCTGTTAGGCCACAGCTCAGCGCTATTTTTTGCAGCAGCATAAATTCTTTTGGCCATTTTTTTTCTTTACCAATTACAGCATCCGCTTTCGGGTCCATATTGCATTTTTATTATGGCAATAAAGTTAGCGTTTCTCTGTAATTATTTTGTATTAGGTAGCCGGCATCGCTTCTTTGTGCAGCAGTGGTTGCGTCGCACACTGCGGCTGCAGTGCTGCTATAAGCAAACCGTTATAATTGTAAGCTTTTATAGTATTAAATAAAGCAAATAAAAAAGCACAGATTTTTCTGTGCTTACAAATTATTTAACTAGTGTTTTTATTTATGGTTATCCTTTAACCTTCGGATCAAAATCCACCATCCATTCAATACCATACTTGTCTCTGAACATACCAAAATAAGAGCCCCAGGGGCTATCGCCAATAGGCATTTCAACGGTGCCGCCTGCTGAAAGTCC
The DNA here is from genome assembly GCA_033761915.1 of Flavihumibacter sp. Lineage (GTDB taxonomy): Bacteria > Bacteroidota > Bacteroidia > Chitinophagales > Chitinophagaceae > JACMLD01. The sequence goes on along the minus strand of JANRMC010000256.1, from coordinate 3,000 downwards.
GTTAAATATAGCATCGGCTTCTTCTTTGCTTTCTGCACCAATGGAGATTTTGCTTCTTGTTTCGTTTTCGTTGTGCGTACCCATAAAGCCCGGCGTATCGCTGCCCATTAATACATTGCTTTTGCCTATTGGCAGGGCAACATGCATAATTTTTTCTCCTTCTTTTTCGCTAACCTCGGGCGGCAGGCTGCCAAAATCTTTAAAGCGGACTACTGTTGCAAACTCTCCGCCAAAAACAGATTTGTAAAAATTAAATGCTTCTTCAGCATTGCCGTTAAAGTGTATGTAAGGATTTATTTGTGCCATTGTTTAAATTTTTAGATTCCAAATATAATTTTTTCTTTTCACTATGTACCAATTAGTAACTTTTAGCAGGATTGGTCGAGTATTTTTATTACTCCACTGGGTTTGTTTTTAAATCTACCAATTCTATTACTTCACATTCAGCAACTCTGTTGGAACCTTCCATGAAAAAGCCCTTGAGCCCAATATTTATTTTATCTCTATGAAACTTTCTCATGGACGGCACTATAATCCACATTCTTGCCACTCCTTCTTTCAGAACAGCAGTTTCAGTTTGAGTAATGATATTTCTGGTTTCATCTTCAAATTCCGGCCAGATCATGTACATAGAATTTAGATCTGGCTGTTCATTATTAAAATACCAAAAGTCTGGACGGTAGCCCTGAAATGGTAAAGATTTTCTTCCTCCTTCAGATTCACTATAAAACCGATATTTTACTTTAAAATCGGGTTGATGACCTAATCTGATATCGTATGGTTGGTGCATGGATTGATTCTGTAATGAAGGAAATATAGTTTTTCGCAATTTCCTTAAACCCTTCCAAATTACTGGATTTGTAGCTACCCGTATTTATAAACGATATTACAATTTTATCCGGAAGCTAGAAAACTGGTTTTTTCACGTATGGCAAAGCGATTCTTTCTTATGCGTGGAAGTGGCAAGCGAAATATTTCTAACTGGTACGACTTCTAATGAATAAGGCGTTTATCCACTTATTGCCGTCTAGTTTATAGATATAAATAAAACTTTTACCACACAGGTTTCCGCAACTATAGCCATACTCAACAATTGCAAATCGAAGAGTCTTGTCGAACAGGGGATAGGATATGTATGAAATATATTCAGACTTTTGTTTGCTATTATTCCATTTGTCTGCTAGCATTTTTATTTTTTTCCAATCTCTGAATTTGCCGACACAGCTCTTTCTTTACAAATTTCCTTAAAGTTGATTACACTGTTATTCCCATCAACTAATAACTTATCAGGAAAATAGGAGGCATTCCAGTGAAAATTAGTTTCTGCAGACTGGGTTTTTAATAGTAGCTCAATAATTATACTATCAGGAATTTCAATATTGATATTGTTTTCCTTTGCAAACTCTTTAATATCAGAAATTTTATCTTGATCTAAACGAGATATGCCGGCAGATTTATACACAAAATCATAAACAGGTATCTCTTTTACCAATTGACTAACCAATTCGTTTCTTTGACACATTGTTATGATAGAAAATAGTAGCAGTATACATAGTAATGATAAGTACTTCATTTTAATAAAACGTATTTTATAATCATTTGAATCCAGTTTCGAAGCTCTTGGCTATCCTTAAATATACATAACAATTATAAGTCGTTAACTTATTTTGATTTGACAACTCGTAAAAAGCAAAGCCACAATAAGCTACCACCAAATTGTTCAATACTTCGTTGCTGTTGAAGTATGCGACGCTTCGGTACACTCAGGGTAAACTGCCACGCTTAGATGCACATAGTGATACTGATGAAACGAGCGTGGCAACGGATGCTGCTATGAAACACAAATGCCGGTAACAAAAAATATTTATTGATAATAACCTTCGCTGAGGCCGAAACTTCGTTCGGGGGCTTTGTCTTCTATTTCGTGAAAGGCATTGGGGGTGAGGCCGGTGAAATCTTTATACTCTTTGGCCAGGTGCTGATAATCGTGGTAACCACATGCTATGGCAATACGCAACCAATCGTACTCTGGCTTTGAGTTTTTGAGGCGAAAAGCCTTATCAAAACGAATGATGCGTTCGTATAGTTTTGGATTGATGCCCGTGCGTTCTTTAAACTTTCTTTCTAATTGTTTATTACTTAAACAGGCTTCACGGGCCAGCGCATCTACACTCATATGATGGTTGTGCAGCAATAAGCGGCAGGCATGGTCTATAGGTAAGATGGGTTTGCGTTGCTGTTTTATTAACTGGCGCACAAACTGGTTGATGATGCTTAACATTTGTGCATAGGAGGTGGCGTGGTACAATTGCTCGTTTACCAGATGTACCTGATTGGAAAAAAATAAATCGGCACCCGTGTACTCATTGGTTAACTGTGTGGCGGGTATGCCCGTTAAGCGATACAAGGCACCGGGATAAAACACCACCTGCAATACTAAAAACTGCCGGCCAATAATACGGTTGGTAACTTCTGTAAACTGTCCGTATAAAACCACCGGCACATGGGCTACTGTTTTGTTTTGTTGCTGGTAGCTTACTGTTTCTGTATCGTAGGGGTAAAAGGCAAGACAATGTTCGGGCCGCGGCGGGTAGGCCTTAAATGGCAAGACATCCTGTGCATTAAAATTAAAATGCACAATGCGGTAGAGTTGTACAAACTCCTGCACATCGGGGGCGGGTATAAAATCTTTTAAAAGCAACGGCTTTTTATTAGTTATTAAATATAATACAAAGATCAGAGCGAAAGGGGTGGGCCCACTACTTTCATTTGGTGTGCGGCATGTATTTTATTCATTTCTTCGGCGCTGGGCTTTTCTTTTAAACTGTTCATCAGTATAAAAAATTCTTCCATTTTACCGGCAGGCTGCAGCATGTAAATCATTTTACCGGTATCGCTTAATTGTATCCAGGTATGGGGTATGTTGCGGGGCAGAAAAATGGTTTGTCCTGCTGTTAGCACATGGGTTTGCTTACCCACCACAAAGCGGTACTCGCCTTC
>JANRMC010000255.1:0-16426 GCA_033761915.1 Flavihumibacter sp. | reverse complement strand
AAAACTTTTTGAAAGCGGGTAACAGCGGCTTCGGGTAAAATGGGGGTGCCCTTACTGATATGTTGCACCAGCTGGTGACCAAAATACGGCGCCAGCGAACAGCCTTTGGTGCCCAGCCCATTGAGCAGGCCAATATTTTTTTGCGCAGGGTGGAAGCCCACAAAAGGCCGCCGCTCTAAATTGGCGGGGCGTATAGCGGCAAAATGATCGGCCACGGTAAAGGGCAGTTTGATGAAGTTTTGTAACTGCAGTATTGTTTTATTGTAAAAGTTTTGCGTGGGGGCTGCATCTGCAAACTCCCAATTATAAGAAGAGCCTACCCAAAATAAATCTTTATCAAAGGGCACGATATTGATGCCTCTTTTATAAATAGCGGTGCGTGGCAAGCCGGGTATGTGCACCAGCAGGGCTTCGCCTTTATTGGGGGCATAGGGCAGGTTTTTAAACCAGGGGTTGTTTACACCGGCCACACCATCGCAAAAAATAATTTGCTGTGCGGTAATGCCATTGTACTGAATATGGTTTTCTGTTATTTTTAATTCTTCTGTTGTAAGGGTGGTTTCAAGCAGGCGTTGTCCTTTTTTTAATTGCTGCCGCCATGCGGTTAAAAGGGTATGGGTATCTACCCAATAGGCCGGGCTGATGGCGCCATACCCAAACAGCGGATGTATAAGATGATCGTACTCGGTTGAATGATTGGGTAGTTGCAGGTAGCTGCTGTCTTGTTTAATGCGTTCTTCAAAAGCAAGCCGCATTTGCGGGGTGGCAAAAAAATCTAAAACAGTAGTAGGGTAAAAGCAGTGGATGTTTAGTTGTTGCTGTATGCCTGCATACGCATTGGCGGCAAAGGGCAAGAGTTCATTAATCATCCATGTGGTAACAATGCGGCGGCCGGTAACAGGGTTTATAATGCCCGCTGCTTTTTGAGAGGAGGCAGATGTGTTGAACGCATCTATCACTAAATAGTCAATGCCTTCCTGCTGCAGCCAGTAGCTGAGCCAGGTGCCGGCAATGCCCTGTCCTGCAATTAATACCTGTGTTTGCAATACTGTAATTAAGGCTGCAAAATAAATGTTTTAATACAAGCTTATGATGTATGCCGGTTTATTTTGTAAGCTTTAAGGCACTGTCTAAGCGTTGGGCTGCATTGTCCCAGTTAATGATATTAAACAGGGCGTCTACAAAGTCGGTTCTTTTGTTTTTGTATTTAAGATAATAGGCATGTTCCCACACATCAATAACCAGTAATGGGATGCAACCCCATTGGGTTAGCTTTTCATGATTCTCGCATTGCATTACGGTAAGACTATCGCTGTAAGGCTGGTAGGCAATAATACCCCAGCCATTGCCATCTACGTTTTTAGAGGTTTCGGCAATTAATGCTTTTAACCTGTCGTAGCTACCAAAATTTTTTTCAATGCGCTTTAATAAGTCTCCGGTGGGGCTTGTTTTTTTATTGGTAAGGTTGGTCCAGAAAATTGAATGCAGCACATGCGATGAAAAATGGTAAGACAGTTTTTTGGTCCAGAAGTCAACGGTTTCTAAATTGTTTTCATCCAGCGCCTTTTTTATCATCATCAAATCTTTATTGGCGCCTTTAACAGCACCGCCATGGTGAAAGGCATAATGCAGGTGCATGGTTTCTGCATCCATATAAGGTTCTAAAAAGTTTTCAGTATAGGGAAGGGCCTGTTGTATATAATTGCCATTGGCATCAACCAGTTTATCAATATCATTATTGCTGAGGTTTTGGGCAAAAGCATTGTTGGTTGAAAGCAATGAGCCTGCACTTAATAAAGTACCCGATTTAAAAAAGTCTTTCCGGTTCATACTATTAGTTTTAATAAAATACCCAGAGCCGCTGCCACTGCAATAATATACGGCTCCTGAATTTTTTTAATATAGATTAATGCAAATATGGTTGCCAGCGCTATAAGCGCTGTGTAAAAGTCTGAAATGTTTTTTTGTGCTATAACTGCAACAGCACCTACCAATGCCCCCACAACAGCGGCGGTGATGCCCTCTACAAAAGCTTTTATAGACTTATTAGCAGCTATTTTTTTAAAATAGGGTGCCAGTGTAATAGTAAGCAGGTAACAGGGTAAAAAGGTAGCCAGTGCGGCTACCGCAGCACCCGGAAACCCGGCTACCAGGTAACCAATAAAACCAACGGTAATAACCACGGGGCCCGGGGTTATCATAGCAACAGCAACGGCATCTATAAATTGTTGTTCATTTAACCAATGCGTTTCTGTTACCACGCCTGCATGCAAAAACGGAACAATGGCCAACCCGCTGCCAAAAACAAAGGCACCGGCTTTGGCAAAGAAAATGGCAATTTTAACCAGCGCCGCATTTTCATATTCCCAAAAACCAATCTGTAAAAAAATAAAACTATTAACGGTAGACCGGTTAAACCATTTGGGTGGCGCTTTTACCAGCATGTATAAAAGTCCGGCAACCACAAAGAGCAAAACATGTTCCTGCTTTGTAAAAAAAGTAACACCGGCGGCCACCGCAAAAAACAACCATAGCAACCATTTTTGTTTAAAAGACTGTAGTGTAAACTTACCGATAGATTTTGTTGTGAGTTTATAAGAACTGTTAATGATAATACCAATTACGGCGGCACCCACGCCATAAAACACTGCCTGCATCCATGGCAGGCCACCATATAATTTATAGGCAATGCCCAGCAATACCACCATAATAAAAGAGGGTAATACAAAGGCCAGCCCGGCTAATGTGGCACCTAAAACGCGGTAGTGTACAAAGCCCAAATAAATACCTAATTGCGCTGCCAGCGGGCCAGGGGCTAATTGCGCCAATGCCAAACCCTGTTTATAATCATCTTCAGAAATCCATTTACGATCTTCCACCAGGTCTTTATGCATATAAGCCACCAAAGCAACCGGGCCACCAAAACCAATAGCTCCTAATTTTAAAAAATATAAAACCAATTGGCGCAAACTATAAGTGGGAGAGCTTTGTTCCTTCATTAACTGGATTAATTTAGTAAATAACAAAAATGATAACTAAAGATACTAATGAAAGCAGTTATGCGGAATGACTGTTTATGTAACGGTATTGCAAAAGAAGTAACCCGGTTTGCAATAGAATGCATGGCTGCAATTTTGAAAATATAAGCTGGTGGCCGTAATTTATTTGTAACCGGCATTGGGGGTGTTGTCTGTTAGATCAAATAAAGACTTTCACCATATTTCTTATAATTTTAAAAGGCAGGGTTATTTTTTTATTTTTCTTGCACCTGCCATTCCAGTCTTTACTTTTCCTCCGCGTTTGTAATGGGCTATAATAACACCGGTTGTTGTTACCATACTTGCCATTAATGTAAATGCTGTAGGCATGGCCGCACTGTCAAACAGTTTTTTGCCCTTACCTAAAATTACAGGATGAATTTTAAGTTTCAATTCATCTGCCAGTCCGTGCTTTAATAACAGCTGCACCAGTTGACTGCTGCCCCAAACCTGTATGGGCAGGCCCCTGGTATTTTTTATTTTCTTAATGGCAGCAATATTTTTTACCAGCACCGAATGACTCCATCCGGTAATTAGCGGGTCATTCTTTTTCATTTTTTGTGAGAACACATATTTGGTGCAGCTGTTAATGCCCGGCCAGAATGCACCGTTAGCAGGCCAGTAAGGTGCCCATATTTTATAGGTAGTGCTGCCCAGCAGGTAATCGGCTTTTTGCTGCAGTTCCTGCTGCACGGCATTGCTGTAAATGGCATCGCCAAAAGGGGCCGACCAGCCGCCGTATTTAAAACCGCCCGAAACATCTTCTTTGGGGCCGCCGGGCGCCTGCATCACCCCATCTAAGGATAGCATGGCATGTACAATTATCTTTCTCATAATACTGCTGTTAAGCTGATTGCTTACAATTTAAGAAAATAGTTTTACAGAACGCAGCAACCAGCAAACTGGCGAGTAAAGGATGAGAATTTTATGGACTGCTACATTTTTTTCTAATAGGTTCTGGTGCAGTTAATCGATCCTCTTAAGTTTGAATTGGTGGGAGGGAAGAAAGAAACCCATGAACCGGTAACATTGGCTAAGGTAAAAGTTGGGTATCCTGAAAAGGTTCTTACTGGGTTACCCAAATCATATATATAGTGCGTATGCGTACGAGCACTGTCCATTTCTGGTATTCCGTAGCCTTTTAAAAAAAAGGTATCGGTGCTGGCTTTTGCTAAAAAATAAACAGGCTCGCTGCGGGGAGCTGTTCCTGTTTTTATAAAGCAGATTGTTCCGTTTAAATCGCCTGTAAAAGTTCCGCCGTAACATAACAATTGCTGTGTTGAATTTTCATGTACTATTAAAGCCCGTGCGCCGGGGTGACCGGTAATTACCAGATTGGTTATTTGCGCATTGTTGCCATCTGCATCGGCAGACATGGTCAAGGAAGAAAACCGCCCGTTAAAATTGAGGTTTACTATTGGCTGGCCGGCTGTTAATTTACGCGTGGTTGATAAAGTGTCTTTGAGGTTATCAATATTTAAATATCCTTTTATAAGCGTATCGCCATTATTAATTCTTACTATTATGGTGCCTGCTGAGCCTACCACAATGCCTTTATAAACCCCGAAACTGGTATTATTATACTGTGGTTTGGTTTCTGCTGAAGATGGAAAACCGGCTGGTGGTTGTGGTGTGGAGCCTGTTTTTTTACAAAAAGGAAATACCAACGCTATTACCAAAGCTGTATAAAGAATGTTTTTTAACATACCACCAATTTTACGGTTTTAAAAGCAAGGCCCTGAACGGACAGCCGTAAAATTAAAAGCTGAAAATGATTTAAGCAACACCCTGTAGTTTACAGGTAGCTATTATTTATAGCTGGCAAGATATTTTGTTCTTGTAATAACAGTTACATATGTATTTGAATTTTGCTTTTTTAAATAGGTGTGATGAAAGGGAGTAGGAATTTTAATGAACATATAGGTTATAGCGGCTAGTAATATGTAAGCTTAATTTTTGTTACACCGGACTTTTTATAACAGTTTAGTAATTCTTTAAGCAATTTCAGGTCTATTAATATTCTCCCTGTCTTTAAATAGCCCTTGTCTACAGGATAGCGATAGCTTGATTGACTTTGTAATTCCATTAATTTTTCTATTCGCTTTTTTTCGTCTTTTATTTTAAGCGCTTTGAATTCTTTTTTAGTTTGCTTCGCACTATTTGGGTTGTATTTCACCTTTAGATAGTAATTTGGTGTGGATTCTAATTTTGAGATAAAAGTTTCAATAATCTCACAAAAGGGCTGGATATCTTTCCAGAATGTTTTCTCCTCAATACTGTCTATAGTGCCATAATCATATTCTTGAAAAGTAGCTAAATCTATTTTCAATATATCTGACACCTGTGCAACTTCGCTATTATTACCAAACCCGCCGAATTGCTCAAAGAAATAAGAAAGTTCGTACGGGAAATTGTTTTGACAGTTTGTTTCAATGTTTGAATGAATATTGTAATTCATACCCATTAAAGAAGTATTCTTATTCACCGAAAAAATACTAGTAGAATAGAATATGAATAAAAAAGGTGCGATTCCAAGAAACTTCATGTATTAAATTTTTTATCTTTCTGTAAGTTTTTGTTTTTCGAGAAGGCCGCTCAAAGTACTTCTGCACAAGTCCCGCTAAAGTCGGGATGAAGTGCAACAGCTACTCGTTCATTGAAGCGTTGCAGCTAACAGGTGCGACGCAAGGCTGCTGCTACGGAGTACCGCTGCCGGTAACCTAAAAAAATAATTGCTAAATTATCAATGTCGCCAAAAACTACCAAACCAGTTTGGCTATTTTTCCATTGCCGCCGGCTAAATAAACCGTGCTGCCATCTTTGGCGCGGCGGCATACATGGTAAGCGGTGTTAGAAATGTATTGCCAGTTTTTGCCGCCATTGCTGCTAACATCCACACCGCTGGTGCCGCAGGTAATGAGTTTGTTTTTGGTAATGAACTCAACACAGCTTTTATAACCACGGGGCGATGTGGCCGGTGCCTGCCAGCTTTGTCCGCCATTAGTGGTGTAGTAGCAGTTGTTTAATGAAACCGTGTCGGCTGCAAAATTGCCGCCCACCACCACCAGGTAATTACTGTGCTTTCTTTTTTTATTATCCCGCACAGCTACAGAGTTGGCGCCCGTGCTTTCGCTGCCCTGCACAATGGGCAGGTTAATGGGTTGCCCTTTCCAAAACAGCCGGCTGCGCAAGCCGCCGCTGATGAAACAGGCTTCATCTTTATCCAGTGCCCGTATATTGGTGCCGCTGCTGGCAAAGCAGGCTTCGCCACTATCGGCCACGGGTAGCCCAGCGGCGGGCAGTTCCCGCCAGGTATTGCCTTCGTCAAAAGTGCGGGCAATAAAAAATTTACCATTGATGGGGTCGCCAATTACAATACCGCTCTGTTCGTTCCAAAATTCCATAGCGTCTAAAAACATACCCGGTGTATTGTTTTCATACACCAGTTTCCAATGCTGGCCGCCATCCACTGTTTTTAAAATAACAGCCGGTTCGGCCACCGCCATAATAATAGCGGTTACTTCATCAAATGCTTCTATATCTCTGAAATCTCTTTTTTCGTAGCCGGGTACGGTCATCCATTTAAAGCTGGTGCCACCATCTACAGACCTGCCAACAGTGCCATTGCTGCCGCTTACCCAAACCACTTTATCGGTTACCACGCTAAGGCCGCGTATAGAGGTTTTGGTACCAGACGTGATTGGCAGGATTTGCTGGCTTTGCACATTTAGTGAAATGAGTAGTATACTTATTATAAATAGTGGCTTTACCGCCATGGCTTTTAAATTTTGCTTTCTATATGGTATATACAAAAACCCTATTGCACAAAATACACTTTCTGTATTTTTCCTTTTTCTATCGTGTAAATAGCAACGGCACGCATTCCACGGGGGCCAAAGCCGGTTACACTTTCATGGTCTATTACCACACTGCCCTGCACAATACGGCTGGTTACATTGCAATGTAATTCAGGCACCTGCTTAAACATAGTTTTATACTCATCATACATGGCTTGCTTGCCTTTACTTACCAGCGTGTTTGGAAACATGTACATTTCCACACTATCGCTATAGGGTGCTAAAAAGGCATCTATATTGCGGGCGTTGTATGCGTTTAATTGCTGCTGCACCAGTAACTCTGGTGTTACGGGCAGTAATGTATCTTTCTTAATAAAGAAACCACGGTTTACAATATAGCTGGCATTGTTTACCGCATCCAAACTATCCAGCGGGTTTTGTTGCAGTAGTAATAAATTGGCCAGTTTGCCTTTTTCTATGCTGCCAATTTCTGCTTCTTTACCAAAGCCCCTTGCTGCATTAATAGTAGCCGCCTTTAAAATTTGTGCATTGCTCATGCCAGCCTGTTTCATAGCCAGTAATTCTGTGTAGTAAGAAGAGGCATGCTGGGTGCCAATATTACCAGCATCGGTGCCGGTAACAATAGTAATGCCGGCATCGCTTACCAGTTTCAGGTTTTGTAAAATAGTACTGTCTTCTTTTGAAGGTATGGCCATGCGGCTGCGCATTTTTTTATAGTCCAGTCCCACTTCTTTAGCGGGCAGGTGTTGCAGGTCAAACAATGTGCCCAGTACAAAAGGGTTGGCATAGGTTAAATCGTGGGTGGTAATGCGGTGCTGCTGACTGAAAACTTCATTGTATTTAGCAGCAACAATAGCCGTGGGTATGTAAATAATATTTTTTGATTTCAGTAATTGTAAAAAGGCAGCATCCACGGGTCTGTCATCCACACTGTGTACTAAAATATCACAACCATTTTCTACCGCCAGTTTTGCTGTTTCATACTCAGTGGCGTGTACGGCCACTTTAATATTGTTTTTATGGCTTTCTTCAATGGTTGCTTTAATAATCGGCAGCGTTTTATCTGCCGGTTGACCGGGCAGTACGATGTACCATATTTTTATAAAGTCGGGTTTATAAGGCAATTGCTTCCGCACCAGTTCACGGGCTTCTTCTTCGTTGTTCACTTTAATAATCGGCGGATCTTTTTTATCTAAATTAGGCGGTTGGTAAGTAGAAATTAACGGCCCGGTTACATAAGCGTTAGGAGCGTTTTTGTTGGTACTTAATAGTTTTTTTACTTCGTAATTGCTAAAGGGGCCACCCACATCAATAACACTGGTAACGCCACAGGCCAGATAGCGGCGCATCAAATCTGCGGTATTCTCTTTTATAAACTGCTGGTCTTTTTCGTAAGGGTAAAACTTGCCCAGGTTCAATCCATCGGGGCGGGTGTATAAACCACCGCTCTGAAAAAAATGGATATGCCCATCCACCATACCGGGCATTATAAATTTACCACTGCCATCTATTTGCTGCACACTATCGGGTATTTTCATTTTGGCGTTGTAGCGCAGCACCTGTTTAATAGTAGTGCCTTCAATAAAAATATTCATACCCGGTTGCAACTTACCATCTGTGGTATTAACAATGGTGGCATTGGTAATGCAAACTGTTTTTGTTTGTGCAATAGCGGCTGTGCAAATAAGTGCCAGTAATAAACTTAGTAAAAAACGCATAGCATAAAATTTTGCTGAAGATAATGATAGTATTTTTTGTAACCAGCGGTTGAATAAATATTTGGCAGTGGTTGCGTCGCACAATTCAACTATGGTATCAGATATAGGGCATAAAGTTTAATTTTTTACACCCAGTTTTTTTTGTTCATACCATTTCTGCGGCTGAAGTGTGCGACGCAAGAGGGTTCATTAAAGAATGGCAGTTGGTAACAAAAAAAAGCCCCGCCGGTGGCGGGGCCAGTATATAACCCATCTTTATACATTAAAATACATTGTAGCCAAAGCTAACATAGTACTGTCCGCCAATGGCAGGGTTACCAAAGGCAGTGTAATAATATTTATTAAATAAGTTAGTGGCACCAAACTTAACAATAGATCTTCTTGAAGGAATTTTATAACTAACCTGTGCATCCACGGTTGTAAAGCCGGGTATCTGACCCTGGCGGAAATCGCTTTCATAGAAGAAGCCATCTTGTGTACGAAGGGTGGCACCAAAGCCTAAACGTTTTTGGTAACCAAAGCCGCTGTTGGTAATACCTACAATGAAGCGGTAAGATGGTACGTTGAAGAAGGCCACAAAGCCTGGTTCAACACCACTTATTTTATCTTGTGTAAAGTTTGCGTTTACGGCAAAGTTGCGGGGCAATACCCAGTCAACACTTACACCATAACCGTAGGTATTTACTTTAGCAGAGCTGTTAGTGGCAACGGAGAAATTAGAACGTGTGCCACCACCCAGACCTAATAAGCCTAATGGGCTGCCATTGCTGGATTGTACCACTATGCGGCGACCCAGGAAGTTTTGATACTCGCCATAATAACCATAAGCATCTACATATACTTTTTTACCAAACAGGCCTTTATAACCAACTTCTAAGCTGCGCATAGATTCTGGTTTGTATTCTGGAAACACGGCCTGCTGTAATAACTGTGGTTTAGGAACGCCGGTTGTTTGTGCATCAAACGCAAATACTTTAAAGCTTTCTACAGTATAAGCAGGGTTGGTGTTAAACTTGTAGAAATCTCTTAACTGGGGCAAGCCACCAATTAAACGTACGCCACCACCCACATTCAGGTTAATCCACTGCTGCTGTGTAGTGGGGAAGCGGTATGCAGATTGTGCAGATACGCGGATGTTGTGATTTTTAACCACTTCATACACGGCAGTAAAACGCGGAGTAATGCGGCCTTTGAAGTTTTCGTTCTTATCGCCACGGGCAGACGCACTCAGTTTTAATTTTTCTTTAAACAGTTTGCGGGTGGCCTGTATATAGCCACCAAACTCGTTAATAGTAATATTGCCTGCGGTATCTGCAAACAAAGTACCCTGAGAATTCAATACATAGCGTTTAAAGTTGGCACCTACAATTACTTCAGCAAATTTTAATTTATTACCAAAGTTGTATTGGCCCTCTACATTATATAAATCAGAACGGTCTACAAACAAACCACCACGAGGGATAGGTATTTTACGTACCTGATCGAAAATACTTTTGAAAGCCTGTGTGCCTGCAACAGGGCGGCCCACATCTGCAGAACCACGGGCATTCAGGTGAGAGTTATAATCACTGGTTACAGAACCGGGCGTTTGGCCAGGTAGTAAACCCAGTTTAGATAAGAAGAAGGTTGTCATATATTGCTGGTACCAGCTGGCACTGGGTTTCCAAGCTTCGTTAAACAACTGAGTGGTAACGGTAGCATTGAAAGACTCTCCAGAGTTTTCCTGTGTGGTGTATGCACGCAGGTACCAGTTTTTATGTTTCAGTTCTACTTTGTACTGACCCACCTTTAAATCTTTTAAAGAGTAACGGTCGCTACCGGTATATACTGTGTTACCGGTACCCCAGTTAGCGGTAATAGATGCTTCCAGGTTATCGGTTAACTTGTAATACATACCACCAGAAAGGCGTACGTTAATAGTATTATTATTTACAATCTCATTTTCGCGGTAACCGGTTCTTGATACATTAAACTGGCCGGTGTAACCAGCCACCACATTATCAAACAAAGGCACTAAAGGTGCTGTTTGTGCAGCAGCACCTAATTGAGCTCTTACACCAGCAGCTACTAAACCAAACAGGTTGGTACCATTAATGTTTTTGGTATCAAACATGGTTTCATCGCCATATACGTTCACACCATTATAAGCAGGGTCTGTTAAGCGATCGCCGGCTTTAATACCTCCATATTGGTTAGCAGAAGCATCACCCGCCTGGTAGTTACGGTAATCGGTAGCCACCCAATCTTTAGCTTGTATAAACTGGGCGCCCATTTTAAAGGCAAACTTAGGTGTAACCACTTTACCCCAACGGAAAGACCAATCGTAGAAAGGAGCAGCCGTGCTACGTTGCTTTCTATCGGTATGCATAATACCCTGTTTAACCTGCAGGCTTAAACCCTGATATTTAAAAGGGCTTTTGCTATTAATTAATAAGGTACCATTCATACCACCGGGGCCATATAATGCAGAAGAGGCACCGGGCAGCAGTTCCATACTTTCAACATCTAACTCCGTTAAACCAATTACAGAACCCACTGAAAAGTTTAAACCGGGAGCCTGGTTATCCATACCATCTACCAACTGGTTAAAACGGGCATTACCGCTGCTGTTAAAACCGCGAGTGCTGGGGGTTGCAAAAGTTAAGCTGGAGTAGGTCATATCCACACCCTTAATATTCTTCAACATATCGTAGTAGTTGGCAGAAGGAGTGTTGCGGATGCTGGCCAGGTTAACCCTTTCAATAGAAACAGGAGATTCTAAAATACGCTCTGGCACACGGCTGGCAGAAACCACCACCTCTGTACCCAGCGATGAAGAAGGCGTAAAGTCCACATCAATATTTTGTGCGGCACTGCTAACAGTTACTTCTTTGGTTTCAAAACCAACCGAAGTAAAGATTAATGTGAGTGGTAATTTCTGGCTGGTAACAATTTTAAAATTACCTTTTTCATCTGTAAACGTACCCGCAGCGGTACCTTTTACCATTACTGACACAGCCGGAACAACATCTTTATTGGAGCCGTTTTTTACTGTACCGGTTATGGTAGCAGTTTGAGCATAGGCAGCAATAGAAAATATGCCGGTCATTAGCAGGACAGCTAAATAGCGGTAGCTTTTTCTCATAACGTTAGTTTTATTAAGCATTTGGGGGGCAAAATACAATTTGTAATGTTTTCGTAAAAATTTAATTTTCAAATATAAGGGCTTTAAATGTTGATATTTTACTGGCTTCCTTTTCGGCCCGGCTTGTAATTTCGGGGCATGGATAAATATCAATTTCCCGGGCAAGACAATTTCTACCGTGGCAAGGTTAGAGATGTATATACTATTAATAACAAGTGGCTGGTTATGATTGCTTCTGACCGCATTTCTGCGTTTGATGTAATTCTGCCACGCCCCATACCTTATAAAGGGCAGGTACTAAACCAGATTGCAGCCTATATGCTAAACGCCACCAGCCATATTTGCCCTAACTGGCTGGTAAACACACCCGCCCCCAATGTATCCATCGGTAAAAAATGTGTGCCTTTTAAAATAGAAATGGTGGTTAGAGGTAACCTTACCGGCCATGCCTGGCGTACTTATGCCAGCGGTAAAAGAGAACTTTGCGGCGTGGCATTGCCAGAAGGTCTGAAGGAAAACGATTTTTTTCCGACCCCCATTATTACGCCTTCCACCAAAGCTGCCGAAGGACATGATGAAGACATTAGTGCCGCTGAAATTATTGCCACCGGCCTTGCCACTGCTGCCGAGTGGGAGCAGTTATGCAATTATACCCTGCAATTATTTGCCCGTGGTAAAGAACTGGCCGCAAAACGCGGTTTAATATTAGTAGATACCAAGTATGAGTTTGGAAAAATAGGCGATACCATTTTTTTAATGGACGAAATTCATACACCCGACAGCAGCCGTTATTTTTATGCCGATGGTTTTGAAGAACGCCAGCAAAAAGGCGAACGCCAGAAACAACTGAGTAAAGAGTTTGTAAGAGAATGGCTGATTGCTAACAATTTTATGGGTAAAGAAGGACAAACCGTACCCGAGATGCCCGACGATTGGGTAAACACCATTTCTAAACGCTATATAGAGTTATATGAGAAACTGATTGGCCAGCCCTTTTTGCCGCAACAGTTAAATAACGAGGCTACCGAAGCAGCTATACTGGCAGCGCTGCAGCAATTACAATAATTTTTTGTTTCCGGCATTAGTTTTTCAATGAAGCATCGTTGCGTCGCACACGTCAACAACGGTAAAAGGCATAGGGCATAAGGTTTAAGGTCTTACTCCCTATGTCTTTTAACTTTTATCTATTCATACGTTGAATAGTGCGACGCAACGATGATGCCACAAGGTACTACGGCTGATATTATCAATAAATTAACCGCTTATTCTGAAAGTTGCTGGTTATTGTTGCCGTTACCTGCATTTTCTTTTTGCTGCTGCAGGTTGTATAAATAATTGTAGTAGCCATTTTGTGCCACCAGTTGCTGGTGCGTACCTTGTTCTGCAATGTGACCATCTTCGAGCACAATTATTTTATCGAAATGAAACAATGAAAAAATGCGGTGTGTAATAATGATGGCTGTTTTTTGTTGCAGGTATTGATACAAATTGCCAATAATTTCTTTTTCTGTTTTGGTATCTACAGCACTGAGGCAATCGTCAAACACCACAATTTCGGGGTTTTTAATAAGGGCACGTGCAATAGAAATGCGTTGCTTTTGTCCGCCGCTGAGGGTTACGCCTCTTTCGCCAATAGTAGTTTCGTAGGTGTCAGAAAAGCTCAAAATTTCTTTATGTACGCTGGCGTTTACAGCCGCCTGTTCTATGGCCTGCTGGCTGGTTTTTGTGGCTAGTCCAAACTGTATATTATTGGCAACAGAATCGCTGAACAAAAACACATCCTGCGGCACGTAACTTATTTGGGTGCGCAGGCTTTTAAGTTGCATTTGCTTTATATCAATACCATCAATGGCTATTGTGCCGCTGGTGGGGTCGTACATTCTTAACAGCAGTTGGGCAAGGGTGGTTTTGCCACTGCCGGTGCGGCCTATGATGGCAATTTTTTCGCCGGCTTTTATGTGCAGGTTAAAGTTTTGCACGGCTTTTATGCCAGTATCGGGGTATACAAAGTTTACGTTATTAAATGCGATACTGCCTGCAACAGCTGGCTGCAGGGCATTGGGCTGGTTTGTAATGAGTGATTCGGTATGTAAAAACTCATTGATTCTTTTTTGAGAGGCGGCGGCTCTTTGTATCATTGATGCTGTCCAGCCAATAGCGCTTACCGGAAAGGTGAGCATGTTTACATACATTACAAATTCTGTAATGGTGCCGGTAGTTACGTTAGGGTCTTCGTTGATGGCATAAATGCCACCAATCATAATGGTAAGCAGGGTGCTGAGGCCTATTAATAATGCCATGGCCGGAAAATAAATTGATTCCACCTTTGCGAGGGCAATGGCATTATCCTTATATGCTTCACTGTTTTTATTAAAGAAGCCCATCATTACTTTTTCCTGCACAAAAGATTTTATTACACGGATGCCGGAATAAGATTCTTGTGCCGTGGTGGTAAGGCCGGATAACAGTTCCTGTATGCGCTCGCTTTTTTTATTAATGATGGTATTTACGTAATATATAGTTACCGCTAAAATGGGCAGGGGAGAGAGTACATAAAAGGTAAGCCGCGGGTTTTCTTTATACATAAAAAATACGCTGAAGCCAATGGTGGCAGCCAGGTTAATAAAATACATTAACGCCGGGCCGGTGTACATGCGCACCCGGCTTACATCTTCTGTAATGCGGTTCATTAAATCGCCGGTACTGTTTCTTTTATAAAACCCGGCATCTAATTGCTGGTAATGCTGGTAAATCTGGTTCTTTTGATCGTACTCAATATGGCGGCTCATTACAATAATGGTTTGCCGCATTAAAAACATAAAAAAACCACCCAATAAAGCCAATACCATTAACGTAATGCCACAGGTAATAACCTTGGTGCCAAAGCCGGGGTTATAGCTTTCTAATTGCAGAATTAGAAGATTTACCAGTACATCGTAATTTTTAACCGGTGTGGTTGCGGGGGTATGACGGGTGGCCGTGGTTACGGCTTCCTCCACTTTATCTATTACATAGCCAGAAACCTGCGGACTTAATATGCGGAAATAGTTTGAAAGCACTATAAAAACTACTCCCAGCAATAAACGCCATTTATGTTTCCAGAAAAATTTGTTGAGTGATCGCAGGTGTTTCATTACCTGCGAAGGTACTGTGCAGATATTTACAATTTTTGCCGTTTACAAAAATGATGTGAATGAAATGATAAACCCATGCAGGCAAAGCATTGCAGAAAAGAAGCTTTAAAAATTGAAATTTTTATAAAACTATTTTGCAAAATAGAAATGCAAACCTACATTTGCGCCGGAGAGATGGCAGAGCGGTCGAATGCGGCGGTCTTGAAAACCGTTGACTGTAACAGGTCCGGGGGTTCGAATCCCTCTCTCTCCGCAAAAAAGGTATCAAAACTCACCAAACCCCTGCAAATCGTTGATTATGTAGGGGTTTTTGTTTGGCACTATGTCAAACCATTCATCAGAAATCAAAACTCTGGTGAGTGATTCGGTGAGTAAGTTTTTTCAAAAAATTTACTCACCAGCTTTTACTCAAATGCTTTGCTGGCAAGGAGTTCATAATTTGAACATCTTGTTTGCTGATGGTGGCAGGTTTAATTTTATCACATTTTAAAGGTCACCACACCATGCAGAACAGCTTCAAATTACTTTTTTATTTAAAGAAACCCAAAGCCTATATTTTGGGTCCAGTTCCAATTTACTTACGCATCACAGTTGGCGGTCAGAGAACCGAAATATCTACCGGCCGGGAATGCCTTCCGGAGAAATGGAATACCCATTCCGGAAGAATGACCGGAACAAGAGAAGATGTCAGGGTACTTAACAAGTATTTGGACACTATGCAGGCCCGGATATTTGAAACACACAGGCAATTACTGGCCGCAGGTGAAATCGTTTCTGTGGAGTCAATAAAAAACAAGTTTACAGGTAAATCGGAGAGGCCAAGAAGTTTAGTAAACATTTTTCAGGACCATAACAACCAGGTAGAAGCTCTGTTGAATGATGAATTTGCACCAGGTACACTGGAACGCTATAAAACATCACTAAAACATACAATTGATTTCCTGTTTTGGAAATACGGGGTATCAGATATTGACATCCGTAAAATTGACCATGCTTTTATTACCGAGTATGAATTCTATCTCCGTAGTGTCCGTAAGTGTAATAACAATACAGCCGTTAAGTACATTAAAAATTTTGGCAAAATCATCCGCATTTGTATTGCAAATGACTGGCTTGATAAAAACCCTTTCGTAAACTACAAATCCAAAGTGAAGGAAGTAGAAAGAACTTTTTTAGTGGAAGAAGAAATGCAGGTATTAGCATCCAAGCAATTTGTTACTGAAAGGCTCAACCAGGTGAGGGATATTTTTCTGTTCAGTTGCTTCACCGGGCTTGCCTATATTGATGTAAAGAAACTTACAAAAAACAATATCACCATTGGTATAGATGGTGAAAAATGGATTTACACTAACCGCCAAAAAACAGATACCCGTTCAAACATCCCATTGCTGCCAATGGCAGAAGAAATTATTGCCAAATACAAAGAACATCCGCAGTGCCTGAATGAAGGAAAATTGCTGCCAGTTTTAAGCAATCAAAAAATGAACGCCTATCTGAAAGAAATGGCAGATGTATGCGGCATTAATAAAGAACTCACCTTTCACATTGCACGGCACACTTTCGCAACCACTGTAACGCTTACCAATGGTGTACC
>JANRMC010000254.1:0-4096 GCA_033761915.1 Flavihumibacter sp. | reverse complement strand
TTGTTGGCAGTGGCGTGGTGGGGTTGTGGAGCGCTTATTATTTAAAGAAAGCCAACCCGGCGCTGCAGGTTACCATTCTTGAAAAAGGGCCCATACCTACCGGGGCCAGCACCCGCAATGCCGGTTTTGCCTGCTTTGGCAGTGTTACAGAATTACTGAACGACATCCGCAACATGGGGCAGGATAAAACCATGGAGCTGGTACAACTGCGCTATGAAGGCCTGCGCCGCATCAGAAAAGTTTTTGGAAAAGAGGAGATTGGTTATGAGCGCAACGGCGGTTACGAATTAATTACTGCCGCACAATACCCCAAACTGAAGCAACTTAAAAATGACATTGGGTTACTGAATATTTTACTGCGCAAAACCATTAAGCAGGATAAGGTTTTTAAACTGGCCGATAAAAAAATTGCTGCCTTTGGTTTTAAAAATACACAACACCTGGTGGGCAATCGCTTGGAGGCGCAATTGCATTCTGGTAAACTGGTAGCGGCGCTGCTGCAAAAAGTGCAGGGTATGGGGGTGCAGGTAATAACTCAATGCCATGTAAAATCTTTTGAAAAACAGCAGGGCCGTGTTATACTAAACACCAACCTGCCGGTAACCATAAGTGCCAGACAAATTTTGGTTTGCACCAATGGTTTTGCACAGCAATTATTACCGGCTGTAGATGTGCTGCCTAACCGCGGGCAGGTATTGGTTACCGGGCCTTTAAAACAATTGCCTTTTAAAGGTTGCTTTCATTACGATGGCGGTTTTTATTACTTCCGTAATTTGGGTAACCGCGTATTGCTGGGCGGCGGCCGCAACCTGGCCATTGAAGAAGAGCAAAGCAGCGAAATGATTATTACTCATAAAATACAAAGTAATCTTGAACAGTTTTTAAAAGAATTTATATTGCCCGGCCAGCAATACACCATAGAGCACCGCTGGAGCGGTATTATGGGTTTGGGCCAAAAAAAGATGCCTATCATTAAAGAAGTGCAGAAGAATGTTTTTTGTTGTGTGCGTATGAGTGGTATGGGGGTGGCACTGGCACCGGTGGTAAGCAGTATGGTGGTTAAAAAAATGCTGGGTATTTAAAAATTGCTATTAACATTTTTTTTTCAGCAATGCGGTGTGTTTGCAGGTCTTGCCCTTATTGTTAACCATTAAACACTTTGCTATGATAAAAAAATTACTCGCAGCAGCCTTCTTCTCTTTAAGTGCCTTTTTTTGTTTGGCACAAAAACCATTAGAAATAGGTGGGGCCTACTCAATGGCCGCCCCGCTGGGCAGCCTTAATAAAAATATAAATCTGGTGCACAGCCTGAACGGACAATTTAATTACCGGCCTGCTAAATTAAACGGAACATGGGTAGGCTTGCAAATGGGGGTGGGCCTGTATGCCAGTAAACGGGTGCCGCAAACTTATGTTTTTACCAATGGTGCAACCACCAATACCCATGCTAGGTTTACCAGCAGCACTTTAAATACACATGTTGTTGCCGGACACGAATTTTTCAAAAACAAAACAGTACAACCTTATATAACAGCTAAAACCGGTTTTACCAGTTTTTACAGCAGCATTGTTATAGAAGACCCGGAAGATACTGATGGCTGTAAACCTTTGGATAGCGATAATCTTTTAAGAGATATTTCTTTTTCTTACGGTGCAGGTGCCGGCTTAAGGGTAGATGTTTCTGAATGGATGGCAGAGCCAAGAGGTGCGTGGTGGCTGGATATTTCGGTTAATTACACCGGAGGTACGCCGCTGGATTATATCAATACCAAAAAGCTGCTGGATCATGACCATAACAGCACCCCCGCAGATGGAAAGGCTTTGAACATGAAATTTATTAATGTGCAAACCGGCGACATACATGAGCATAAAGTAGCAGAAGTTTATACCACCCGTATTGATTTATTGGATATAAAAGTTGGTTTATACTATCGCTTTGGGGGCCGTTAATAAACGGTTGAATTAAAACCCGTAAAGCCCTCTGCATAAAATACCAATACCGTCTTTTAATTTATTTTATAACGCACCGGCTAATAACCACGTCGTACAGAAAGCCGGTGCATATGCCTTTAATGCGCACAGGTTGCCCGGCTTCCATGGTTTCAAAGCGGTCGCTCACGTCATCTTCAAACTGGCATAGTATGCCACCGGCATCATTACTGCTGTTAAGTAATATGTGCTTGGCCCCGTTAAACTTGCTCACCTCTTTAATAGTTCCTTTAACTTCAAGTACTTTATCTGTGTATTGTTTTGTGGCCGCCGCTTCATCTTTATTAAAAGCATCGTACAATTCTGTTGCGTCTATCACATAATCGGTTTTTAGTGTACGGCTGCTTTTGTGTTTACGGGTAAATTCCTGCCAGCCATAAAAAAAACCAAAGGCTGATAAGGCTGTGCATACAAGCAGGATGACTTTCCATTTTTTCATAACGGTAAGTTTTAATTATTAATAGTTGTTGTAACCGGTTTTGCTTTTAAAGGATAAACAACAACCTGGCGTAAAGCAGGCAGCTAACAGGCAACCGGTGCCGTTACATAATAGCCAATAATCGTTTTGTAATTTCTTTTAACTAAGGCGCAAAATTGCGTTTACAGGGGTAGCATATAATAACCAAAACTGTGAACGGGTTAACCGTATCGGGCGACTTTTTTTAAAACAATCCGGCAAAGCAGGTAAGCGAGGGCTATACAAACAAAAGGCCCTAAAAAGCCATTTGATTTTTTGCCGTATAAAAAGTACCTGTTATAAAATTACTGATTATTGCTCACTAAAAACAAGAAAATATAACTGCCATAATGCATTGTCTTTACACTCAAAACTATGGAGTTAATGATGCAGTATAGATTTCTAATTGTTCCAGGTAAATTAACTGGTTCAGTGCCCGGTTCAAATTTTGTTCGGGGTAAGTGGTTTTGTAGTAAATATCATTATTTAAAAAATCGGTGGTAAAACGCAGGCATTGCATATAGGTCATTAATAACCCCGCCTTGTGTATATGTTTCACTTCTTCATCAGTAAAACTATCTTTCACGCCTTGCAGGTAACCGTTGGTAATGGCTTTGTAAAAAGCATCGTTTACGGTAATGTATTCCCACTCGTTACTATTTTCAGGATGCGTACAGGCCATGGTGCGTATCATATCTCCAATATCTGAAAAGAAATAACCGGGCATCACCGTATCTAAATCTACCGGGCAAATGGCCTGGTGTGTGGCAGCATCAAACAAAATATTACCGGGTTTACAATCGTGGTGCATTACCCGTTTCTTAAAAGCAGCATCACTGGTAATACGGTTGTAAAAATCAACCAGGTAGTGGCGGTTGCGCAGTTCAGATATAACATGTGTGGCCCGCATCAGCCGGAAGATGGCAGCTTCTTTAATGGCATTTTCAAATTGCTGGTAACGGTATGCCAGGTTATGAAAGTCTGGAATGATTTCAAATAATTTATCAGTATCTAAAGCCGAAAGCTGTTGTGTAAACGATGCAAAACAGTTGGCGGCAGATTGTGCTTGTGCCGGGCTGCTGGCATTTTCCGGGGCATAACTGTTTTCTATAAATAAAGTGGCCCGCCAAAAATTATCTGCTTCATCTTCCCAAAAGTAATGGCCGCTTTTAGTACTAACCATCGCAGCAATAGCGTGGTTACTATGAATACTGTGCAGGTAATCCTGAATAATACGATAGTTCTGAATAATATTCTCGGGCCTTGTAAACGTGTTTTTATTAATAGCCTGCAATACCAGTGCGGGGCTGTTTTTATAATGTACACAATAGGTATGATGTATTAAGCCGCTTCCCAATGTTTTTACTTCGGCGGGTTCATTGCCAAATTGTGCGGCTGCTTTTTGTACCAGTAGTTCGTTCATAAACTTTCAAATTACCTGCTAAGATAAGTGATAAGGATATGTAACCAGCAGTTGTATAAAAATCAGCAGCCGTTGCGTCGCACATGTTAGCGGCAACGCTACGAGGAACGAGTAGCAGTTGCACTTCATCCCGTCTTCTGCGGGACTTATGCAGTAGTGTATAGCCCGGCAAAATTAACTGTGTAAAAAAACAGAGCACCGGCACTTATAATTTTATGCAAAAAGCC
>JANRMC010000253.1:0-5854 GCA_033761915.1 Flavihumibacter sp. | reverse complement strand
ATTGGTTTCTTTAACCCAGCTAACATCTCCACTGGTAAAAGCTGTTTTAGCAATAATGGTTGAGTTGAAAAATTGTTGTGCCACCCCCAGCCACTGTACCGGCTTTTCAAACTTGCGCTGGTCTTTGGTCATTATATAATCAAACTCTTCCCCTTCATAAAAGCAAATATTGGTTTGGGTGCTTTCGTAGCGTTTGTCACTTTCATGCTGGTTTAACTGCAGCTTCCAGTTAAGATTAAAATTGCCCTGAGAAAATAATTTATCGGCGCCCGCCAGCTTTACATTCCAGTCAATTTTATAATCATCTTTTCTTACTGTGTAGCGGTGTGTAATGGTTTCGCCATTAACGCCGGTTAGTGTATAGTTTACCAGTTGACTGCCATCTGCGTTTTTAGTTACGCCACCTTCAGTAAAATATAAAGCGGCCACATCTGCAGACTGGTTGGGGTAGGTATTAATACGGTACGAAAAATTATCGGTACTGTTATCCATTAATTTTACCAGTCCCTCTCCTTTTCCGGTTTTATATTTTTTTAATTCAACCGTTTTAGGCTGACCACCTTTATTGCTGAAAACAATTTTCAAAACATCGGTTTCTACGGTTACTGTTTTTTCAGTGCCGTTAATGGCGCCCTGGAAACCAGTAGTATCTTTTACAACGGGATTATTAACAGCAGCCGCAGCATCTTTTTTTGCCTGTGCGGCTCGTTGCTGTGCGGCCACGCGGGCCAGAGAATCTTCAATACGCTGCTTTTGTATTTGTACATCCTGGCTGCCTTTGGTAGAAATAAATAAATAGGCAAATAACAACCCGGCTAACAACACAAATCCAATAATAGTGTTACGGTCCATGCTTTGCATGATGGTTCAAAATTTTAGGCAGCAAAGATAGGGGTTTAGCCCGTTTATGCCGGGGAGAATATGGCTAAATGGAAAGCCTGAAATGCCTGTTGTAAAAAGTATTTTTGGGTTAACAGCTGCAGTACAAATACCGGCATCGTTGCGTCGCACACTTGTACTGAAGAAAAGGCTGCAGCTAAAAGGTATAGGGTGTAAGGCCTTAAACCTTTCGTCCTATACCTTTTACCATTGTTGAAGTGTGCGACGCAACGGCTGCTGAGAAACAACCAATGCTGGCTACACAATCTTATATCATTTCGCTTTGCAGCAGCGGGTTTTTAATGGCTTCTTTTTTTTCTGTAAATGCTTTAGCCGCTTTTACAAAGTGTACAAACACCGGCTGCGGCGCTTCTACCGTGCTTTTCAGTTCGGGGTGGTATTGCACACCAACAAAGAAGGGATGGTTGCTGAGTTCTACAATTTCAACCAGGCCACTCTCGGGGTTTTTACCGCTGGCCATCATACCGGCAGCTTCGTAGCGGGCCAGGTAATCGTTATTAAACTCCCAGCGGTGGCGATGGCGTTCGCTTATTAAAGTGCTGCCATAAATGGTATGCGCCAATGAGCCTTCTGTAATCTGGCAGGGGTAGGCACCTAAACGCATGGTGCCACCTTTGGCTGTAATTTTTTTCTGTGCTTCCATTAAATCTATTACCGGGTTGGCGGTATGCGGGTCCATTTCTGTTGAATGTGCATCTTTAATGCCCAATACATTGCGGGCAAATTCTATAACCGCCATTTGCATACCCAGGCAAATTCCAAAGAAAGGCAGGCCTTTTTCGCGGGCATATTTAACAGCTAAAATCTTTCCCTCTATACCGCGGTGACCAAAGCCGGGGGCCACTAATAAACCATCTAAATTGCCCAGCTTCTCGCCTACATTATCTTCTGTAATAAACTCACTGTGTACATTTATCACCTGCACTTTGCACTCATTCATAGCACCGGCATGTACAAATGCTTCCAGAATTGATTTATAAGCATCCTGCAGCTCAATGTATTTACCAATTAAACCAATAGTTACTTTGCTTTTGGGATATTTCAGTTTATCTAAAAACTCTTTCCATTTGCTTAACTCAGGTTCTTTGTAATTGGTAATATTCATTTTGCGCAGGCAAATCAGGTCCAGTTTCTCCCGCATCATGGCCAATGGCACTTCATAAATAGTGGGTGCATCGGCCGCTTCTATTACCGCTTCTGGTTTTACGTTACAAAACAGGGCTACTTTTTTGCGTATTTCCGGCGATAGTGATTCTTCTGTGCGGCACACAATAATATCCGGATGCACGCCTTCCTGACTAAGCATGCGAACACTGTGTTGTGTGGGTTTTGTTTTTAATTCTTTGGCTGCTTTTAAATAAGGTATTAACGTAAGATGCACCACCACGGTATCTTCTTCGGGCAGTTCCCACTGCAACTGCCGCACGGCTACAATAAAGGGCAAACTTTCAATATCGCCCACGGTGCCACCTAATTCAGTTATTATAATATCAAACTTACCATCCTGCCCCAGCATCAGCATGCGGCGCTTAATTTCGTCGGTAATATGCGGCACCACCTGTACGGTTTTACCCAGGTAGGCACCTTCTCTTTCTTTATTAATTACAGTTTGGTAAATACGGCCAGTGGTAACGTTATTGGCCTGAGAGGTGGGTATGTTTAAAAAACGCTCGTAGTGGCCCAGGTCTAAATCGGTTTCTGCACCATCATCGGTAACATAACACTCACCATGCTCGTAGGGGTTTAAAGTACCCGGGTCTACATTAATGTAGGGGTCAAACTTTTGAATGGTAACAGTGAGGCCTCTTGCCTGTAACAATTTTGCCAGCGATGCTGCAATAATACCTTTACCTAAAGAGGAGGTTACCCCACCGGTAACAAAAACATATTTTGCCATAATGTATGGTTAAGATCGTTTACTATTTCAAATTTTAGTGCTTAGCCAGCAATAGTCGTACAATCAACAGCTGTTGTTAAAAAATAAAATCAAGAATGCATCCATCATACATTCTTCAACTATTGCAATAAATAAGGCTTATTTCAAATCCCATCCCTGCGGTTGACCCGGAAAGAACTTATGGTAAAAAGTTCTGAGAGGTCGTACAAAACTAAGCCTTTCATTACCTGTAAAAAAATGTGTTAGGGTTATTGTGGATAAAATAGCTAGTAACAATACTTGTAAAAACACGTAACAGCCACATAAGAACCGCTACCAGCTTGCGTTTATAAGAAGAAACCTGTATTTTAGTAAAGCCCGTCACCAATATCTTTTTTTGATGAAAAATAAATTTGCCGGTTATGTGTTTGCAACCATCTGCAGCTTACTGCTGGCAGGGCAGGTTTTTGCACAATGCGCCGGCGGGGTGGAATGGGTGAATGGCCCAAATGCAGGGGGCAGTTTAAGAGATACGGGGTCTGTACTGGTGTATGATACGGTATATGTACAGGTAACCAACCCCGGTTTTGGCAGTTTTGCTTCAGGCCGGCCCGGCTATAGTTACAATTCCACCACATGGGCAGGATATAGTTTTGAAGGCTTATACATTTACCGCGGCGGTGGCCTGGGCGCCAGCACCCGTTTTAAATTAAAAATACCTTTAGATTCCAACAGTATTCATTTTCGCTTGCTGGATGTGCGGGGAGATATTGCCAATCGCGAAGAGCAACGCATCCGCGGCTATAACAATGGCGTATTGGTGAGTGCCAGTTTTAAAGATGTGGTGAATGGCGCTACTGTAAGCGGCGATGTGGTGTATGGAGCCACCGGCACCACCAGCACCACACAATCTTCTATACGGGTGTTTTTTAACGACTTTGTGGACAGCGTGGTTATTACCTCAGTAGGCTCCAGCGATTATATTGGTATGGAATTGCTGGCCCGGTGCGATTTGGTGTTGCAGCAAAACAATGCGTTGCTAAAAGGCAGCATCATTAATAATAATGCCCTGCTGCAATGGAACGGTACTACCACACCAAACTATGAATTACAAAGAGCTGAAGATGGCATACACTTTTATACACTTAAAAATAATATTACTGCAACCGGCTTTACTGACGCGGCACCGTTAAACGGGTATAATTATTACCGGCTTAAAATAACCACTGCAGCCGGGTTTACGTATTCAAATATTGTGGCGCTGCATTTTAAAAACGCTTACGCATTCAGGCTTTACCCCAACCCCGCAAAAGAGTTGGTTACGCTGCAAACAAATGGTAAACTAAAGGAAGTAATTATTTCAGATATGGCAGGCCGGCAACAGTTAAGGTATGTTGCTGGCAATATGCAGCTTACTGCCCTGCCCCTTGCTGCACTTACAAAAGGCATTTACATTTTACAGTGTGTGATGGCAGATAACAGCCACTATAGTTTAAAATTGTATAAGGAATAAAGCTGCGCAAAGCGATGCTGCAGAAGGGTGTCCCGAAAGCTCTGCACAAACCAACTCGGGGTTTACAACCAGCAACAACTGTTGCCCAAGGCGGTGTAGCTGGCCACCCAATAAAAAACCCCGCTAAAAGCGGGGTTAGTATGTTATCAACTGAATTGAGATTACTGAATTTCAACATCAGCACCTGCTTCTTTCAGTTTGTTAGCAATATCTTCAGCTTCTGCTTTGCTAACACCTTCTTTAACAGCTTTAGGAGCGCCGTCTACTAATTCTTTAGCTTCTTTCAAACCTAAACCAGTTAAGTCTTTAACAATCTTAACCACGTTTAATTTAGAAGCACCACCATTTTTCAATACTACATTGAAAGATGTTTTTTCTTCAGCAGCAGCAGCACCGCCACCACCATCTGCACTTACAACCACTGCAGCAGCAGCTGGCTCAATACCGTATTCAGATTTTAAGAAATCAGCAAGTTCCTGTACTTCTTTTACAGTTAAACCCACCAGTTGTTCGGCTAATTGTTTTACGTCTGCCATGTTATTTAATTTTTTACCGCCTTCATTGCCTGCGCTCGGGCGGCTGTTTTAAAAAAAATTGTTGTATGATCCTTCAGGCGTGGACCAGTATTATAAACGCGGTGAAGCGTATTAATTGAATTACTCTGCAGCAGCAGTTTGGCCTTTTGTTTCTGCATTATGCAGCAACGCAGCAATAACACGCTTTGCAGGAGATTGTAACAAACCAATCACCTCGCCAATCAGTTCGTTCTTCGTCTTGATCTTTGTTAAGGTAACCAGGTTCTTATCGCCCATGTACACATCGCCATTAATAAAAGCAGCTTTCAGTTCTGGCTTTTCGCCATTACTTTGCTTACGGAAAGAGCTGATGATTAAAGCGGGTTCTTTGGGGTTTTCAGAAAACATCAGGGCTGTTACATTATGCAGGGCATCGTAAACGCCGCTGTAACGCTCAGCATCCAGACTTTCTAATGCTTTTTTAATTAAAGTGTTTTTAGCCACTTTCATTTCTACATTTTTGTCGAAGCATGCACGACGCAGCTGACCCACCTGTGCTACTGTTAAGCTTTCAGTATTGGCTATGTAGAAGTTATTGTATTGAGCAAACTTGCCTTTCAGCAGTTCAATCACTTCATTTTTTTGATCTTTAGTCATTTTATTATTTTTTGACTGTTCGATGAAAATTGTTTCTTAATTCCCCGATCCGGGGGATTGGGGTTTAATGAACAAAAGTTTTGGTATCTATAACAATACCAGGGCTCATTGAACTGGCCATGCTAACCCCTTTCAGGTAAGTACCTTTAGCGGTAGCAGGTTTCAGTTTAATAATTGCATTAATCAGTTCCTGACTGTTTTCTGCAATTTTATCTGAACCAAAACTTACACGACCAATAGAAGCGTGAATAATACCTGCTTTATCTACTTTAAAAGCAATTTTACCACCTTTTACTTCATTAATGGCATTGGTAACATCATTGGTTACTGTACCCGTTTTAGGGTTGGGCATCAGGTTTCTTGGTCCTAATACTTTACCCAGCTTACCAATTT
>JANRMC010000252.1:0-12009 GCA_033761915.1 Flavihumibacter sp. | reverse complement strand
TGTTTTACAGTAGGTATGCCCTGCTGGTTAAACAGCTGAATGCCTTTTTCACTCAGTGCTTTTAATGAGCCATTACCGGCAAAAGCTTCTTTGCTGTATTTGTTTTTTATCAGTTCACTTAACTCCGACATAATTTATTTTTTTGATCCACCACTAACCTTTCTGGCAAGAAATAGTGGTTTTCTATTTTCAATTTTACTTTTCACTTTAACCATTAGCAAGTTCCTTTATAGCAGAACCTTGCAGCCCCCTTCATGGGTTGGTGACTATGCTTCTATGCTTTCTCCTAATTCTTCTTTAATAAAATCATACCCTTTTTCTTCCAGTTCTAACGCCAGTTCTTTACCACCGCTTTTAACAATACGGCCTTTATATAATACATGCACATGATCGGGCACTATATAATCCAGCAAACGCTGGTAGTGTGTAATTACCAGAAAAGATCGGTTACCATCTCTTAATTTATTAACTCCTTCTGCCACTATACGCAGCGCATCAATATCCAAGCCACTATCCGTTTCATCCAAAATAGCCATCTTAGGTTCCAGCATAGCCATCTGAAAAATTTCGTTGCGTTTTTTCTCTCCACCGCTAAAGCCTTCGTTTAAAGAGCGGCTTAATAAAGACTGGTCAATATTTACCAGCTTCATTTTTTCTTTCATCTTTTTTAAAAATTGTACGGCATCCAGCGGTTCTTCTCCGTGGTATTTGCGGGCTTCGTTTACGGCTGTTTTTATAAAGTTGGTGGTGCTTACACCGGGTATTTCAATGGGGTATTGAAATGCCAGGAATAAACCTTCTCTTGAACGGTCTTCCGGAGCCATTTCTAAAAGGTCTTTGCCTAAAAATTCTACACTACCCTCGGTAACTTCATAATCAGCACGACCTGCTAATACACTGGCCAATGTAGATTTTCCGCTACCGTTAGGCCCCATGATAGCGTGTACTTCGCCGGGTTTTATATCCAGGTTAATACCTTTTAATATTTCTTTCTCTTCAATACGTGCCTGTAAATTTTTAATACTTAACATGACTTATTTTTTTCTTCAGATTGCTTTGGTTGATTATTGTTATTTAGTACAAGTGTGCGACGCAACGGTGCTGAGTGCAGCACTGTTGCTGGTAACACTATCCTACACTTCCTTCTAATGAAATTGCCAGTAATTTTTGTGCTTCTACCGCAAACTCCATGGGCAGTTGGTTCATTACTTCTTTGGCAAAGCCGTTTATAATGAGTGCTACAGCTGTTTCTGTATCTAAACCCCGTTGATTGCAATAGAATATCTGATCTTCTCCAATTTTAGAAGTGGTGGCTTCATGTTCTACCTGTGCGCTGCTGTTTTTTACTTCAATGTAAGGAAAGGTATGAGCGCCGCATTTATCGCCCAGCAACAAACTATCGCACTGAGAGAAGTTGCGGGCATTTACGGCATTTTTACCTACCTGCACCAAACCGCGGTAAGAGTTTTGGCTAAAGCCTGCCGAAATACCTTTTGATACAATGCGGCTGCGGGTATTTTTGCCAATATGCATCATTTTGGTACCGGTATCGGCCTGCTGTTTATTATTGGTAACGGCTACAGAGTAAAACTCACCCACACTATTATCTCCTTTTAAAATAACAGAAGGATATTTCCAGGTAACTGCCGAGCCGGTTTCAACCTGCGTCCAGCTTATTTTAGAATTTACGCCGGCACAAATACCCCGCTTGGTAACAAAATTATAAATACCGCCCTTGCCTTCTTTATCTCCGGGGTACCAGTTTTGTACGGTACTGTATTTTACTTCAGCATTATCCAGCGCTACAATTTCTACCACGGCTGCGTGCAATTGGTTTTCATCCCGCATGGGTGCCGTACAACCTTCCAGATAACTTACATAACTACCCTCTTCGGCAACTATTAAAGTGCGTTCAAACTGACCGGTGTTTTCTGCATTAATACGGAAGTAGGTACTTAACTCCATGGGCGACTTTACACCCTTGGGTATATAACAAAAACTGCCATCGCTGAAAACAGCGCTGTTCAATGCAGAAAAGTAATTATCTGTTACCGGCACAACCGAGCCCAACCATTTTTTTATCAGTTCAGGGTGTTCTTTAATGGCCTCACTCATGCTGCAAAAAATAATACCCAATTCTGCCAGCTGTGTTTTAAATGTAGTGGCAATAGAAACAGAGTCTATTACTGCGTCAACAGCTACATTGCTCAGTCTTTTTTGTTCGTCTAAAGAAATACCCAGTTTTTCAAAAGTGGCTCTCAATTCAGGGTCAACTTCGTCCAGGCTGTTCAGTGTTTTCTTTTGTTTGGGGGCACTATAATATTTAATGGCCTGGTAATCTACTTTGGGGTAGTTAACGTTTGCCCATTCCGGTTCGGTCATTTTAAGCCACTGGCGGTAGGCTTTTAAACGCCATTCCAGCATCCATTCCGGTTCATTTTTTTTAGCGCTTATAAAACGTACAATATCCTCGCTTAAACCCGGAGGGGCTTCATCGGCCTCAATATTGGTTACCCAGCCGTACTTATATTCGCTGAGGGCCGTTTGTTCCAGGGTGGTCAGCATTTCACTCATGATTTCCTCTGTTTAATCGTTGGTCTGAAAGTTGTTTTTTAATCTGTACACAAAAGTACAGATTCATTTATACAAAAAAGTATAGATAATGTTCGAGATTGGAAAAATCTATCCAGAAATGTGGAAAATAATAAGCTTTTTTTGGGTGCAAACCTTTGAATGATAATGAACAGTTGTTGCGTCGCACACTTGTACCGCAACAAAAAAATGAGCTTTTTGTTACAACGTACTTAAAGATAAGAATGCAGTAAAGGCGTTTAAAATAATTTGTTTTTTTAGCAATCAAAACAAAAAAAATCCCATCCTGAGGAATCAGGACGGGAAAGTATAGCCATGAAAAACAAAAACTCTTTACGCTCGGTAAAGAGCGTTACAATATTAAGAATTCTTTACTTCTTAGCGTATTTTTTCTTGAACTTGTCAATTCTACCGGCAGTGTCTACCAGCATTTTCTGACCAGTGAAGAAAGGGTGAGAAGTATTTGAAATCTCCAGTTTAATAACCGGGTATTCGTTACCATCTTCCCATTTAATCATTTCTTTAGAGCCACCGGTAGAACGACTTAAAAAAGTGTTACCGTTACTCATGTCTTTAAATACCACAAATTTGTAGTTCTGTGGTTGGATACCTTTTTTCATAATCTTTTTAATTTAAGGCTGTACGGATTTTGCCGTACAATTTTTGTTAAGGGCGCAAAAATAGAGTGAAAAAAACGATTTGCCAAACCAAATTTGGCTGAAAAGGGCTAGCTGCGCATGTTTTCGTATTGCAAGGGTATGCCCAGGTTGCCACCCCGGCACAATTGTATTACTTCCTGCAGGTCATCAATTTTTTTACCCGTAACCCGTACAATATCATCCATAATGGCGGCCTGTACCTTTAAGCCACTGTCTTTTATCAGTTTAACTACCTTTTTAGCATCTTCCTGCTTCAAACCATTTCTTACCTGCACTTCTTTTTTGGTATGCTTGCCACTTTGGTATGCTTCTTTAGAAAAGTCGAAAGCCTCCGGGGCAATACCCTGCTTATGAGAACGGCTGATGAGTACATCCATAATCTGGCGCATTTTCATATCATCATCAGCTTCCAGTTGCAGTTTGTATTCTTTTTTATTCAGGTCAATTACCACGTGGGCGTCTTTAAAATCAAACCGGTTGGTTATTTCTTTTTTTACCACATTAATGGCATTATCCAGCGCCTGGGCATCCACCTTACTTACAATATCAAAAGAGGGCATAAAAAACTGTTTGGTTATACCACAAATATATGTGAGTTCGCTGCAAAAGAAAAGGCCCCGATAGAAATCGGGGCCGATAACCAAAACTAACTGCTTATGAGAAAACTTATTTTTAAATGTTTTATGCGGCGTATGAAAAAGTGCATCCTGCTATGTACACTAAAACTACTGCTATTAATAATACCTTTTTCATTTTGCTGCTTTATAAATCAGACGATGTAAATACCTTAAGGTTACATGGATGATGCAGGTATTTTTACACCTTAACGTTTCTTTAATCAGGTAAGAGCTTTTGTATAAAAACCCGCCATGCGGGTCTTTATACAATATAAGATAGCTTGCTTTCAAAAAGGTTTAATGGTTACTGGAATTATGTTATTAATTATCTCCACCATTTTTTACACGGCTCTGCTCCTCTCCTGCACCACCGCTTCTTCTTTTCGGCCCTCCATTCATTTTACCTTTTGCAAAACGATACGTAAAGCTCAGGTTAGCCACGCGGCTATCGCGGTATTGCTGAAACCTTGCATCTATATTGCTGTAGCGGCTTTCTCCTTTAACACGGTTTGTCCAAAATACATCTCTTACACTTAAACGCAGGCTGCCTTTTTGTTTTAAAATAGTTTTGCTAACGCCCATGCTTACCATTCCCAATCCTTTTATACTGAAAATTCCGTCCACTCCTTTCGTTCTGTAAAAGCCACCTGCCTCAGCGGCCCAGCCTTTATTAAACTTAAACTGGTTTGAAACATTAATTAAACCGGTTGTGGCACCAACGCTCACAAAGTCGTTATTAATAATTCCTTTGAAGTTATTGTTGAATATGTTCAGGTAAATATTGCTATTCCACCATTTTTTAGGTTGCAACATTACGTTTACAGATAAACCGTATTGTCTTTGGCTGGCAATATTTGCCTGCTTAACATAGGTTTGGTTCTTTTCATTATTCTGTACTAAAATCTGCTGAATGATATCGGTGGTTTTAGTATAGTTAAGCGTGGTGGTTAAAAAGCTTTTAAATGTATGGGTTAACTCAATGTTATGGCTAAACTGTGGCAACAGATTGGGGTTACCCTGCTCAAATGTGTAGCGATCTAAAAACATAATAAAAGGGTTCAGGCTTTCATAATCAGGGCGGCGGATGCGGCGGCCATAATTGAAACCAAAATTATGTTTTTCACTGGCGGCATATTGCATATATACAGTAGGAAATAATTGGGTATAATTTCTTTTAAATGTAGAATCAAAGTTGCCAAAATTACTACCGGCATTGTATGTATAACCGGTTGAGTGGCCTTTTATATTAGTATTCTCTACTCTTAAACCAAACTGTCCGCTCCATTTCTTTGAAAACTGTTTGCTGTAATTAACATAGGCGGCATTAATATTTTCTTTATACGTAAAATGGTTGTAACGGCCACTGTCCAATATATATACACGGTTCAGTAAGCTATCATAGCGGGCATCATTATCAGACTCTACATAACTTACTTTAAAACCCATTTCCAGTTTAGCTCCTTTTTTTAACGGATGGATATAGTCCATTTTAGCTGAATAGATATCAATATGCTGGGGCAGTGTTCCTATTAAACTATCAGAAATTTTATTGGGTACGCCTGCTGCATTGTAATAAGAGTTGGTAATTTGCTGGTTATTGGTAACCCGGTAGCGGATATAATCAATATCACCAGAAAGTTCTTTGCCGGTAGAATCAATGGTATGGCGGATGTTTAAGTTAGTGCTTATGTTTTGCCATTTTTCTTCATTAGCGGCACGGGCTCTTGTTTCACTTTGCAACACCATACTGGGGTCTGAAATAAAAATGTTACCGCGACTGGCAAATTCTCCGGGGTTAATAAAACCACTTACAACTACGCCCACTGTTGTTTTTTTAGATGCACTGTAATCCATACCAATTTTACCGCTGTAAGATTGGTTAAAGTCAGTCAGGTGGTTTACCTGATTGAAATGCGATACCACATTTTTAGTAGATGCATCTATAAACTTTCTCTGAATAGACAGCTCCTGAAAATTTTTGCGATAGTTGTGACTAAGATTTGTAAACAGGTTTATTTTATTATGACGATAATTAAAATTCAGTCCCTCATTAAATTTAGGTAAAACACCCTGCCCATAACCTAAGGTAAGACTACCATTATACCCGAACTGCTTGTTCTTTTTTGTTTTAATATTAATGATACCGGCATTTCCGGCAGCATCATATTTTGCCGGAGGATTGGTCATAATTTCAATCTGATCTAACTGCTGGCTTTGCAGGTTACGCAGGTAGTTGGCTAAATCAGCTCCTGATAAATAAGAAGGCCGGCCATCAATAAATATCTGCACCCCTTGCTTCCCTTTTAAACTTACATTACCATCTTTATCTACGGTAATACCCGGAGATTTTTCCAACACCTCCAATGCACTGGCGCCTACGTTGGTTACAGAAGCCTCTACATTTACAATGGTGCGGTCAATTTTTTGTTCAATAAGAGGTTTGCGGGCAGTAACGGTTACATTACCCAATGCCTTGCTTACAGGTACCAGCTCAATGGTTTTTAATGTAACTGTATTGGCTGCGGCTGTAATGGCTACGGTTTCAGAAAAGCCTTTATTATGGCCTACAGCTGTAATAGAAACAAAATAGCTTCCTTCCTTTATGGCTTCAAATACAAAGTCTCCTTCTTTATTGGCTACGCTAATTTTTACCACGGCAGAATCTTTGGCCTTATGCAGGGTAATGGTGGCTGCCTCAATTGTTTTAGTAGATCAGTCTATTACTTTACCGGAAATTTTACCGGTACCGGTTTGCGCCTGGCTGACAAAAGATAAGGTTAATAAGACCGTCAGCAGAGTCATCAATTTTTTCATTTTGGTTTATTTTAGTACTATTTTTTAAATATTACGGCTCAAAACTAAGTACTATGCAATGCAAACTTCCTTGTTTTGTGCTGGATGGTTGATTTTTCTGATATCTGGCTGTTTTTGTGACATGGGTGTGACGTTGTTAATGCCATGAGGTTACAGTTTTTGGGGGTAGTTGTATGGGCGGAGTAAAACCCCTTATGAATGGAGCCAACTAGAAAAATCAACCAGAGCCTGTGTTCTTATGTTTTAAAAAACAATACTTTAAATAAGGGCAAACAGTATTTATACTTGCAGCCTGTTTTTCTTACTTTCGCAGGGCAAATAATAAATACCGTTTGTTTATTAAAAAAGCTGCCCTCTGATATACAGTAAAAGTGTGCGACGCAACAGCAGCTGATGGTATTACCACCGCCCGATTCATACAAAAAATAAAATAGCTTGCTATGGCCCAAGACCTGTTTCAGAGCCCGGATTATTACAACCTGGATGAATTATTGACCGACGAGCATAAACTGGTGCGGGATGCCGTACGCAGTTATGTAAAAAAAGACATCTCTCCTATTATAGAAGATTTTGCACAACGTGCCGAGTTTCCGCAGCATATAGTTAAACAATTGGGCGATTTGGGTTGCTTTGGCCCTACTGTGCCCGCACAATATGGTGGCGGTGGTTTAGATTACATCAGCTATGGTTTAATGATGCAGGAACTGGAACGTGGCGATAGCGGTGTACGTTCAACCGCATCTGTACAAGGTTCGCTGGTTATGTTTCCAATATATGCTTATGGCAGCGAGGAACAACGCAATAAATACCTGCCCAAACTGGCAAGCGGAGAATGGCTGGGTTGTTTTGGTTTAACAGAACCCAATCATGGCAGTAACCCCGATGGTATGCTGACCAATATTAAAGATGCGGGTGACCATGTAATATTAAACGGGGCCAAAATGTGGATCAGCAACGCACCTTTTAGCCAGGTGGCTGTTGTTTGGGCTAAAGACGAGGAGGGTGTAATACGTGGTGTAATTGTGGAAAGAGGTATGGAAGGATTTACAACCCCTACCACGCATGGCAAATGGAGTTTAAGAGCCAGCGCTACCGGAGAACTGGTATTTGATAATGTAAAAGTGCCTAAAGAAAATATATTGCCCAATATTAAAGGGCTGAAAGGCCCATTGAGTTGCTTAACCAAGGCCCGCTATGGTATTGCCTGGGGCGCCGTGGGTGCAGCTATGGATTGTTATGATACCGCTTTGCGCTACAGTCAGCAGCGTATTCAGTTTGACCGACCCATAGGTGGCTTTCAATTGCAACAAAAGAAATTAGCAGAAATGGTGACAGAAATTACCAAGGCGCAATTATTAAACTGGCGCTTGGGTGTGTTAATGAACGAGGGTAAAGCCACACCACAGCAGGTAAGTATGGCCAAACGCAACGCCTGTGAAATAGCCACTAATATTTGCAGAGATGCCAGGCAAATGCTGGGCGGCATGGGCATTACCGGAGAATATCCGATAATGAGACATATGATGAACTTAGAAAGCGTAATAACATACGAAGGCACACACGACATTCATTTACTGATTACCGGCATGGATGTAACCGGGTTTAATGCATTTAAATAAAACAGTTCTCTTATAAATTGCAAAGCGGCTTTATGATAGCCGCTTTTTTTGTGTACCGGCATCTTATCTTTGTGCAACTGTGGTTGCCACGCTCGGTTCAACGCCAACGCAGAGAGCGGCAAAGCGTGCAGTTTATCCTGAGTCCATCGAAGGATTGCACCCTTCGGCGGCAACAAACGCATCAACAAAAGCATTCTTACATTGGAAAAAAAAATAAGAATTTACCTGATTGGTTTTATGGGCTCTGGTAAAACACACTGGGGCAAACGCATGGCCCAGGCATTGCAGGTTCCCTTTTTTGATCTGGATGAAGTAATTACCGTTTCCTCACAAAAAACAATTACAGAAATATTTTCACTGCATGGAGAAGAATATTTCAGAACCTTAGAAAAAGAAGCACTGGAAGCTGTTACCGCAGATCATGAGCAATTTATTATCTCTTGCGGCGGCGGCACCCCCTGCTTTTTTAATAATATAGATTTTATGAAAAAGCAGGGCCGTGTGTGGTGGTTAAACACCGCTGTAGATGTTTTAGTGGCCCGCCTTTTAAAAGAAAAAACCAAACGCCCCTTGCTAAGAACCATTGCAGATGAAGATATGAAGGCCGTAATTATTAAAAAGCTGCAGGAAAGAAGGTTTTATTACCAACAGGCAAATGTGGTGGTAGATGAAGATTTAATAAATCTGGATGAATTATTAAAACTGGTTACCCATGCATAAACGTTTCTTAATCATTGCTGCCATATTAGGTGCTGTATCTGTTGCCATGGGGGCCTTTGGTGCCCATGGTTTAAAGCAATTACTGCCAGAAGAAAACATCAGTAGTTTTGAAACCGGTGTACGCTACCAGTTTTACCATGTGTTTGGCTTATTGGGCATTGCCATTTTATGGAAAGAGTTTCCGGTAAAATGGTTACGATGGGCAGGTAATTGTTTTATTACAGGCATAATATTATTCTCCGGTTCATTATACCTTTTAACGGCCTTAAAGGCTACAGATACTGTTGGACTAAATGGTATTGGAATCATCACTCCTTTTGGTGGTTTATTTTTTATTGCAGGTTGGTTACTCATAGCTGCTGCCTTGTTTAAAAAAAAATAAATATGCAGTAATTATTCATTATTAATTCTCAATTATTAATTACCCATTAATCCATTAGTTTTGCGCCATGCATTATGTATCGGTAGAAGGATTGACTAAGTCGTACGGAGTAAAACCCCTGTTTCAAAATATTTCTTTTCATATAGAAGAAGGAGATAAAATTGCCCTCATTGCCCGCAATGGTTCGGGTAAATCTACCCTGCTTAAAATATTAGCCGGTGCAGAAATTGCAGATGCCGGTAAAGTATGGATTAACAAAGAAGTTACCGTAGCACTCTTTGACCAGGAACCTCACTTTATTGAGCAAAAATCTATTCTGGATAATATCTTTCATCACAACCATCCTATTATTAATGCTATTAAAGCCTACGAAGCAGCCAGCGATGCAGACAACACCCAATTGTTAACAGATGCCATTGTAAAAATGGATGAGTTGGGTGCCTGGGATTTTGATGCAAAAGTGAAGCAGATTTTTGGCAAACTGAATATTCATCATTTAAATCAAATGGTAGCCACACTGAGTGGTGGCCAGCGTAAAAGAGTGGCACTGGCAAAAACGCTTATTGATATTGGCTTTGAACATAAGCATGTGCTGTTAATAATGGATGAACCCACCAACCACTTAGATGTGGAAATGGTGGAGTGGTTGGAGCACTACCTGAACCAGGAAAACGTAACACTCTTACTGGTTACACACGATCGCTATTTTTTAGATAGCGTTTGTGATGAAATTTGGGAGCTGGATGGCAGCGAGATGTATGTGTACAAGGGTGATTACGAAAATTACATGGAAAAAAAAGCAGCACGTATAGAAAGCGATGTTGCCAGTATTGAAAAAGCCCGCAACACCTACCGAAAAGAATTGGAATGGATGCGCAAACAACCCAAGGCAAGAACCACTAAAAGTAAAAGCCGCCAGGATAATTTCTATGTAATTGAAGCAAAAGCCAAACAAAAAATAGAAGATGCCCGTATAGAATTGCAGTTAAAGATGAGCCGGCTGGGTGGTAAAATTGCAGAGCTGAAGAAATTGAATAAGAGTTATGGAGATAAAGTTATTTTAAAGGGTTTTGACTACACGTTTAAAAAAGGCGATCGCATTGGTGTGGTGGGAAAAAACGGCGTGGGTAAATCTACTTTTTTAAATATACTGCTGGGTATTGAAGAAGCTGACAGTGGTAAAATAAATATTGGAGATACTATTGTATTTGGAAATTTTTCACAGCAGGGCTTGCAGTTAAAAGACGATTTGAGGGTAATTGAATTTGTAAAAGGCATTGCTGAAAACTTTCCCCTTGCTAAAGGAGGTTCTTTGAGTGCTGCACAGTTTTTAGAATTGTTTTTGTTTTCGCCAGATCAGCAATACAATTATATCTCAAACCTAAGTGGTGGCGAAAAAAAACGCCTGCAATTGCTGGCCATCTTATTTCAAAACCCCAATTTTCTGATACTGGATGAGCCCACCAATGATTTAGACCTGCCCACACTGAATGTATTGGAAAACTTTCTCAGCGATTTTCAGGGTTGTTTGATGATTGTAAGTCACGACCGTTATTTTATGGACCGGCTGGTAGATCATTTATTTGTTTTTGAAGGAGATGGTATTGTTACCGATTACCCCGGCAATTACTCTCAATACCGCATCTGGCAAAAAGAAAAAGAAAATAATCAGCCACCGGTACCAAGCCCGCAAAAAAAGGAAACTGCAATAACTATTGCTGCCAGCAGTAAACCCCGCATGAGTTATAAAGAAAAGCGGGAGTTTGAAGAACTGGAAACAGCCATAGCCAATCTTACCAAAGAAAAAGAAACCATCACTCAGCAACTTTCTGGCAATAGTCTACCGTTTGAAGAACTGCAAAAACTAAGTGCCCGCATAGGTGAAGTAAGTAATTTGTTAGATGAAAAAGAAATGCGCTGGTTGGAGCTGAGTGAAAAAGAGGTATGATTATTTTAATTTCATCGTTGTAATAAATTTACGGGTAGCACAAACTCAAACCAATTCTTGCCCCTGTTGCCAAAAAGATCTGCATCCAGCAACCGGCTGTACCGCAGTCCAAAACTCAGGGGTAATTCATTCCACCATTTAGTGTCAAAAAACAATTCGGCACCGGCACTTCTAAAATCAAAAGTCAGCAATTGGTTGTTACGGTTAAATTCTTTAATGCGGCTAAAATCATAAAAGGTATTTGCCCGAATGCGTTGAAAATATACCAGATTGCCAAATCCCCAATCAGGATATAGTAAAGGAAAATGGTAATTAGCCCCAATTTTATACATACGGTATAAATTCTCAGTAGTGTATCCTATTGAAAAAGGAAAACCATTGCTAAACCGCACTTGGTTATTCTTATCTCTTATGGCAATAGCTGCATTAACCACAAAGCTATGTGTCACCGCCGCTCCGGGAAAATACCAATTGCTATTAGCCTGTAACTGGTTGGCGGTATACCTGCTCAGTGCATTTCTGTAAGTAATATTCAGTGTTTGTGCAAAGCGGGGGTGTATTTGCATTCGGGCTTGCTGTACCTGGTTTGAAAAATTAATAAAATTAGAACTGTACGTATAGTTTCTGCTGCCAATGCTGTCTTTATAAAAACCACGGT
>JANRMC010000251.1:0-7167 GCA_033761915.1 Flavihumibacter sp. | reverse complement strand
CTTCTCTTACGGCGGCGGCTTCTTTCTGCAAACCAAAATGATCTAATAACATAGCGGCAGACAAAATAGAACCCAATGGATTGGCAATGTCTTTACCGGCCGCCTGCGGATAAGAACCATGAATGGGTTCAAACAACGCAGTGCCATTACCTACCGATGCTGAAGGCAGCATGCCTAATGAGCCGGCCAGCACACTGGCTTCATCGCTGATGATATCTCCAAACATATTTTCTGTAAGTATTACATCAAATTGTTTGGGGTTAATTATTAACTGCATGGCGGCATTGTCTACAAACATATAATCAACCGCCACATCGCTGTACTGTGCTGCAATAGCCTGAACGGTTTTACGCCACAGGCGTGATGTATCTAATACATTGGCTTTATCTACCAGGGTTAATTTCTTTCTTCTTTTTTGTGCATACTGAAAAGCAAGATGCGCTATGCGTTCTATTTCTGGCTGACTGTAACTGCATTCATCGCTGGCGTAAGTGCCATCTTCGCTGGTTTGTTTTTTACCAAAATAAATACCACCGGTCAGCTCACGAAAAATAATGCAATCCACTCCTTCTAACTGTTTTGGTTTTAAAGGAGACAAATGCTGTAATGAAGGATAGGTGGTAATGGGGCGAATATTGGCAAACAGCTGCAATGCTTTACGTATGCCCAGTATGCCTTGCTCGGGTCTTACTTTAGCAGCGGGGTCATTATCGTACTTGGGGTGGCCAACGGCACCAAATAAAACACCATCGCTATCCAAACAAATATCTACGGTTTCAGCAGGCAGTGCACTGCCTGTTTTATCAATAGCATCTGCACCTATTAATGCTTCTTTATACTCAAACTGGTGGCCATATTGCTGTGCCACCGCGTTTAATACTTTTATGGATTGTGCCGTTACTTCGGGGCCAATACCATCTCCGTTTAATATGGCTATTTTCTTTTGCATAGGGTTATACTAAATTATTTTCGTAGTTAACAATATCTTCTTTTATGCTCAGCAGGTAATCAATATCATCGTACCCGTTTAAGAGGCATGTTTTTTTATAGGCATTTATTTCAAAACTTTCCTGCTCGCCGGTAGCATCAATGGTAATGGTTTGCTGCTGCAGGTTGACCGTTAATGTGGCGGTGTTGCCCTGCGCAAATATCTGTTGCAAAAAAGCTTCGGTAACGGTTACAGGCAGCAAGCCGTTGTTTAATGCATTGTTCTTAAAAATATCTGCAAAAAAACTGCTTACCACCACCCTGAAACCATAATCGGCAATGGCCCATGCCGCATGCTCACGGGAGGAGCCACAGCCAAAATTTTTGGCGGCTACTAATATTTCTCCGGAATATTGAGAGTGGTTTAAAACAAAGTCAGCTTTGGGCTGTGCTTCATCGTCATTTAAATAACGCCAGTCGCGAAAAAGATTTTTGCCAAAGCCATCTCTGGTAGTTGCTTTTAAAAAACGGGCTGGAATGATCTGGTCGGTATCCACATTCTCTATGTTCAGCGGAACAAATGTTGATTGTATAATATCTATCTTTCTTGCCATTTGAAATAATTAATTTAATTCATCAGTTCTCTAACATCAGTAACAACGCCGGTAACTGCGGCGGCGGCGGCAGTTAAAGGACTTGCCAATAAAGTTCTTGCACCGGCACCCTGTCTTCCTTCAAAATTTCTGTTAGACGTAGAGATGCAATATTTACCTGCGGGTATTTTATCTTCATTCATACCCAGGCAGGCACTGCAACCGGGCTGGCGCAGCATAAAGCCGGCTTCTTCAAATATTTTATCAATGCCTTCTGCTTTTGCCTGTGCTTCTACCTGTTTGCTGCCTGGCACAATCCATACTTCCACATCGCTGGCTTTTTTCTTTCCTTTTACAAAGCTGGCTACCATTCTTAAATCTTCTATTCTGCTGTTGGTGCAGCTTCCTATAAATACATAATCAACTTTCTGTCCTTTAATAGGCGCCCCTTGCTGCAGGCCCATATACGCCAGCGATTTGCTTAAACCACTCTTATCATTTTCATTAATGGTTTCTGGTGTGGGTATGGTTGCCGTTACGCCAATGCCCATACCGGGGTTGGTGCCATAGGTTATCATGGGTTCAATATCGGCAGCATCAAAAAAATATTCTTTATCAAACACCGCATCGCTATCGCTGTACAATGTTTTCCAGTAGTTCAGTTTTTTATCCCAGGCTTCACCGGTGGGTGCAAACTGGCGGCCTTTTATGTAAGAGAAGGTGATTTCATCTGGCGCAATTAAACCACAGCGGCCGCCCATTTCAATACTCATATTACAAATGGTCATCCGTGCTTCCATGCTTAAGTTGCGAATGGCGCTGCCGGCAAACTCAACAGCATAACCGGTGGCGCCGCTGGCAGATATTTTTGATAGTATGTACAACACAATATCTTTACTAACCACCCCTTTGTTCAGCTGCCCATCCACATGAATGCGCATTAATTTGGGTTTGCTTTGCAGCAGGCATTGTGTGGTTAACACCATCTCTACCTCGCTGGTGCCAATACCAAAAGCAATACTGCCAAAT
This sequence comes from Flavihumibacter sp., assembly GCA_033761915.1. Taxonomy (GTDB): domain Bacteria; phylum Bacteroidota; class Bacteroidia; order Chitinophagales; family Chitinophagaceae; genus JACMLD01. The sequence goes on along the minus strand of JANRMC010000251.1, from coordinate 4,618 downwards.
GCACCGTGTGTGGAGGTATGGCTATCGCCACAAACCATCGTCATACCGGGTTGTGTAACGCCCAGCTCAGGGCCAATTACATGCACAATGCCCTGGTAAGGATGACCCAATCCATATAATTCAACACCGTGCTCGGCGCAGTTTTTTATCAGCGCTTCCACCTGCTTGCGGCTCAGTTCTTCTTTAATAGGTAAATGCTGGTTAAGTGTGGGAACGTTATGATCTGCGGTGGCAACGGTTTGCTGTGGTCTGAAAACTTTAATGCCTCTTTTATTTAAACCATTAAAGGCCTGGGGGCTGGTTACTTCATGTATAAAATGAGTATCGATGTATAAAACAGAAGGACCACCGTCGATTGTTTTAACAATATGCTTTTCCCAAATTTTTTCAAATAATGTCTTAGCCACGTATTTTTTTATTTTTTGTAGTCAACAGTTGTAATGCTATTCATCTTCACAGGCGTCGCACTCTTGTGCAGTAGTACTGGTGGCGGCTTTTTTGTTGCTGTAAGCACAGTTGCTGAAGTGTGCGACGCAACGGCTGCTGAAATAACAGCTACTGCCGGGTTACTAATTCAAAAATTTATAAACAGTGCCAGTTAAAAAATGCGCAGGGTTTTTAGGCCCCACGCATACTAAAACCACGCAAGAGAAAACTAGTTTGCAGCCATGGCGGGTGTGTATGCCTGCGCCATTTGGTGCAGGTCTGCTTCTACCACTTCTTTTTTGGTATCGGCCACTTCCAGAAAACGGCTGTATAAAACATCAATATCGTTACGGTTAAACTGGTAACCTATTTTTTGAAACCGGTGTGCCAATGCGCTGCGGCCGCTGCGGGCTGTTAATACAATTTTGCTGCCTTCTGCGCCTACTTCTTCCGGGTTAATAATTTCATAGGTTAAAGCGTCTTTCAAAAATCCATCCTGATGAATGCCTGAAGAATGCGAGAATGCATTAGCGCCAACAATGGCTTTATTGGGCTGCACGGGCATGCGCATGGTATCGCTTACCAGGCGGCTGATGGGGTTGAGCATTTCTGATTTTACATTGGTATAGTAACCCATGTATTTGTGCTGCTTCATTACCATTACCACCTCTTCTAAAGAAGTATTACCGGCTCTTTCGCCAAGTCCATTGATGGTGCACTCTATCTGGCGGGCACCGTTCATTACGCCTGCAATAGAATTGGCGGTGGCCAATCCTAAATCGTTGTGGCAATGGCAGCTTAAAATAGCTTTATCAATATTGGGAACATTGTTTATGAGGTAGGCAATTTTTTCTCCGTATTGGTGAGGCAGGCAGTAGCCGGTAGTATCTGGTATGTTTACCACGGTGGCACCGGCAGCAATGACAGCTTCTACCACACGGGCCAGGTACTCATTATCGGTGCGGCCGGCATCTTCTGCATAAAACTCCACATCTGGCACCAGGTTGCGGGCCCATTTAACGGCTTGCACGGCACGCACTATAATTTCATCGCGGGTGGCGTTGAATTTTGATTTGATATGAAAATCGGACGTACCAATACCGGTATGAATACGCGGACGGCGGGCATTTTTTAATGCTTCGCCAGCTACTTCAATATCTTTTTGCACGGCGCGGCTTAAACCACACACCGTGGCATCTTTTATTAATTGAGAAATTTTAGCCACTGCTTCAAAATCGCCGGGGCTGCTAATGGGGAAACCAGCTTCAATAATATCAACACCCAAAGCTTCCAGTTGCAGGGCCAGCTCTAATTTCTCAGAGGTATTTAACTTACATCCGGGCACCTGTTCACCATCTCGCAGTGTAGTATCAAAAATATGAATCCGGTTTTCTGCCATAAAAAATTATTAAATGAGGAATAGAAATGCAGGCTGCTTATTTTTGTTGTTGCTTGCTAAGAGAAATATAAACAACCTGCATAATAAAATTAACAGGTAAAAGGGCTGTATAAAAATCTTATTTAGCTGTATTTTACACCCGTTAAAAAGGGGGTTTATTTAGCAAAACTCAATAGCAGCAAGGCTTTCAACCAATTTAAATTACAATGCCCAACCGTTCTAACGACGCACTTTTTCAACTCATCAAATCACTTGAAAAGAGTGAAAAGCGCAATTTTAAACTGTTTGTAAAGCGCACCGCCGCCGGGGAGGATTTAAAAGTGGTGCAGTTGTTTGATGCGCTGGATAAGATGAATGATTACGATGACGAACAGTTGTTAAAAAAGAACAAGAGTTTAAAGAAACAGCAACTCTCTAACCTGAAAGCGGCTTTATACCGCCAATTACTGGCCAGCCTGCGGGTTATTAAAAATGAAAACAATATTGACCTGCAACTGCACGAGCAGATGGATTATGCCCGCATTTTATATAATAAAGGGCTTTACCTGCAAAGCTTAAAAGTTATTGACCGACTGAAAGACCTTGCTTTGCACCATAACCAGCTAACGTACCTGCAACAGGTATTGTTTTTTGAAAAGAAGATTGAATCGATGTTCATTACCCGCAGTATGCAAAACAGGGCCGATGAACTAACCAATGAGAGCAATAAGGTAAACTGCCAGTTGAGTTTAATTAACCAGCTTTCAAATCTTTCTTTAAGAATGTACAGCTGGTATATTCAAAACGGGCATGCCCGCAATACAAAAGACTTACAGGAAATAAAAAGTTACTTTGAATCTCAGTTACCAGATACGGTTACAAAGCTGGAAAGTTTTTATGAAAAATTATATTACTATCAAAGCTACTGCTGGTATGCATTTATACGGCAGGACTACCTGCACTACTACCGCTATGCTTTAAAATGGGTAACGCTGTTTGATGAAAACCCGGATATGTTATTTGTGGAAACAGCCACTTACATAAAAGGGATGCATAATTTAATGAGTGCCCATTTCAGTACGCTGAACCCCCAGCGTTTATCTGAAGCCATCCGCCGGTTTGAAAAATTTACAACCGATAAGCTGGTGGCCCAAAACGATATTAACCGCATACTGGCTTATCAATACTTATATACAGCCCGCATTAACCTGTATTTTTTACAGGGTACTTTTACAAAAGGTTTAAGGCTGGTGCCCTTTTTGGAAAAGATGCTGAAGGAATATGACATCTACCTGGACACCCACCGGGTATTGGTGTTTTATTACAAAATAGCCTGTTTATATTTTGGCAGTGGCGATAATGAAAGAGCAATTGATTATCTCAACCGCATCATCAATAAAAAAGGCACCCTGCGTACCGATTTACAATGTTACAGCCGCCTGTTACATCTGATAGCACATTATGAGTTAGGTAATTTTGATTTGCTGGAATACCTGAGCAAATCGGTATACCGCTATATGGCCAAAATGGAAAACCTGAGTAAGGTGGAAGATGAAATTTTTACATTCTTACGCAGGTCTTTTTTAGTAGGCGCCCATGCGTTAAAACCCGAGTTTGAAAAGCTGGTCAATAACCTGCGCAAATACGAAGGCAACCCACTGGAAAGCCGGGCCTTTGTATATTTAGATGTCATCTCATGGCTGGAAAGTAAGATCAGTGGTGTAAATGTGCAGGATATTATACGTGCTAAATATTTAAAGGGCAGCCGTTAATAACGGCCGCCCTTTTTTAGTATATAGCAAGCACGGTATTCTATGGTAAATCAATCAGGATGCTCTTTTGAGCGGTAATTGTACTTTCAACTCGCAACCCTTACCTAAGCTGCTGTTTATATAAAAATTGCCATCAAATACATTGGCCCTTCGTTTTATATTTTTCAGGCCAATGCCTGCCTGATAATTACTGGTATCAAAACCCTTACCATCATCAATAATAGTTAATTCAATATTGTTATTATTAACTACTACCCTAACAGATACTTTAGCCGGATGGGCATACTTAACAATATTATGCAATTGTTCCTGTAAAATACGGTACAGGTTAATTTGAATATCTTCTGACACCAACTCTTTTTCAAATTGCTCAAACTTCATATCCACCTGAAATTGTTGAGAGGAATTCATTGAATTGATGAGTGAGGTAAACACTTCTTCTAATGAAACATTTTTAAATGACGCCGGCGCCAGCTGATGAGACAGCCTCCGGATTTCAGTAATAGCATCTGCAATAAAGCCTTTGCCGGACTTAATGGTTTTTGTAACCTGATTGAGATCTGTATATTCTGTTGCTGCCAGTTCTAAATACAATTGTGCGGCTGATAGTATTTGTGTTACGTTATCATGCAACTCCATACCAATTTGCTGGCGTTCTCTTTCCTGTGCATCAATAATAGCTTTACCTACTATTATTTCCTGTTGTTTTTCCACACTTACATCCTGCATGGCACCAATTACCCGAACAGGTTTGCCAGCTTCGTTATAAATGATAAATGCCCGGTCTAAAATAAACTTATACGTTTTGTTGGCGCAGCGGTAGCGGTATTGTAATTGAACGGTTTCCTGCTGTCCTTTAAAAGCTGTTACCAGCAAATGATTTACACGGTAGCGATCATCTGGGTGAATGTTGGTTTTCCACCAGTCCGACATTTTTTCTACTGCAATAATATCATATCCAAACATTTTATAGATACCATTATTGTATGAAATGCAATCGTTTTCAATATTCCAATCCCATATGGTATCGCTGGTGGCTTTT
>JANRMC010000250.1:0-10471 GCA_033761915.1 Flavihumibacter sp. | reverse complement strand
CCTGAAGGGGAGTTAAGCGAAGAACCATTTAGGATATAAGTAAAGTATGAAGGAGAGCCAGTAGCTTTTTGATTGATGGTGCCATCAGCATTTAATAGCTCACCGCAGTATATCCTCACTGTGTCATATTTATTGCCGGTAACTTTTATAGAAGGTATGCCAGAAAAATTTTGTGCTAAATCATACACCCACACATTCTTCTTTAATTCAGTTTTTGTTTTAGCTGCAAAACGTTGCTGTACTTTTACAGGTTGCTGCATTTGTGACTGCAGTTGCGGCGGGCCGGTGGTGATGATTACATTTTTCCATTGCGTGGCATCAAAGCCGGGTTTGTTCCAGCCGGGTTGTTCTTTATTGGCATCATAATCTTCGCCGCCAAAAATGCTGCTGTAAATAATGGGTGATGGCGCTGTTTGCCAGCTTTCATCACTGATAATATTTTCTGTTGTACCATCAGAATATTCAATCACCGTCCGTATTATCATTTTAGGATGCCCATAAGCACCTGTCATTTTTCGGTAGCGCTGGCCGGGAATATAATAAAAACCGTTGCCCAGCATTACACCTAACGCATTGGCGCCTTGCTGTAAATTATTGGTAATATCAAAGCTTACATACTGTGCTTGTTTATCGTAGTTTGTCCATCCCGGGTCTAAAAAATGGTCGCCGATTTTATTACCGTTAATAAATAATTCAAAATGGCCCAGGCCGCAAATAAATGTGGTGGCTGATTTTATTTTTTTAGCAACAGCAAATTCTTTCCGCATCATGGGAAGCACATTCAGCCTCGGGCCCCAGCTTTTTTTACCGCCCTGGTGTATATGCGGAAAAATTTTTAGTGAATCAACGGGTTCATCATAACCAATCCATTTGGCATTGCTCCAGTCTTGTTTTTGTAACAACCCCATTTGCCAAAAGGCAGGTGCGCTTTCTGCAACGTTGCCCTTATTGTCCCATACTTTTACTTTCCAATAATATTTTTGGGTGGAAGAAAGCTGCTTGCCTTTGTATACAACATGTATTGATGTACTGGCAGTTACTTTTTTTGAATCCCAGGTATTACCAATATTTTTTTGCAGCAGGCTTTCATCATCGCTTACTAAAATTTGAAATGCGATTTGCAATACGTTTTTTTGATTGCTTTGTAATTGCCAGCTTAGTTTAGGTGTTGCTTTATCAACTCCCAATGGGTTTGTTGTGTTTTCAACTTGCAAATGAGTAACTGATAACTGTGTAAAGCCAGTTATGGTTTTAAAAAAAAGTATTGTAATAATCAGCAATCGTTTCATTTCATTTTTTTGTTTAGCCAGCTGAGGCACTACTATCAGCATTGTTGTGTCACTCACTTCATCGTTCGGTACCTCTTTTCAGCAATTTAACCGCAAAGACCGCTAAGGCAGGCGCAAAGGCCACAAAGTCTTTTCGAACTTTGCGTTTTACTTTATGCTATCTGCGGTTAACTTCTTACTGCACATCCACACTGCTCAATGCCAATCCTTCTCCATTCTCCACTATCAGCCGTATGGTATAATTACCAGCATTTATTTGTGAACTGGTGTTTATGGTAAACTGGTTCCATTTTCCTGCACGGGTAAATGTAAAACTAACCGGTTCCTCCTGCATCATGGTGCCACCTGCATCCAGCAATTGCAATTTGCCTTTTAGCTCCTGCTCCTTACCATAAAAATATTTCACGGTTAAAGAGTATCTGTCTCCCACACCTGTTCGAATAGAATAGTCAATAAATGTTTTACTATCTGTTTTTACTACAGCACATAGCCTTCCATTTACAGAATCCTTCGCTACGTTTTCATTCAGCTTTACTGCATTGGTTCTGTATTGGGTGGTTGGTTTAAGGTCGTAGGCGGGTTGCATGTTGTTAGCAGGCTGATACGCAACTAACATATTATTATCAAAAGGGAAAGTAACTCTTTCGCCTTTTAAAATACGTTTACGCATCACTTTATAAATAGTACCGCTATTTTCATCTGTTATTATTCCAGAGGCAGTGTTCTCAAATGTCTCTAACCAGTCGGGTAAATTTTGGTTTCTTTCAATTGCAACAAACAGCTCAATATCTTTAAGCGTATTAAAGGCTACAAATTCTTGTTTACTTTTCTTGTAAAATTGAAACCAGCTTGCACCAAATAAATTTGAAGGCAATGAATTTATTGTTATAGCAGCATCAGCATATTGTTTGTCTCCAATATCCAGACATTGGTTCACCACACAATTTTTATAAGATACATTATGTATCGCTTTATCAATTGTTGCTTTTATAGCAATACCCTTCTTCAATGATGTAATTGCAATTGCACTTATTATTACTTGCCCAGCTTTACTCTCTGGAAACGAAATAACAATCTTTCCATTTACAGATTTAGCCTTCACTGTTTTTTTCAAAGCAGTATTTGTTCCGGCTTCCGTCCAGATATCTAAATCATTCAACGCTATTTTACCATTAATGGCTACATCAAACAATCGCATGCCGCTTGCTCTTATGCCACCGCCAATACCCAGCCATGGTTCAATAAAATACAGTTCTACCAAATATTCTCCGGCTGGCACATCAAACTCATATTGCAGTTTATCTCTCCCATAACGAAAGGTTTGAAACAGCTTCCAGTCTTTTGTTCCTTTTATCGGAGAGAAAGTTCTGCGCTGGCTGGCAAAATTTTCCGGTAGTTCCGGAAAATCTTTTGTCCATGATGTGGCAAAGTTTTTATCAGCCTGCCAAGTATTTCCGTTTTCATCAACGTAATCTGGACCGCCGCAATTAGTTCTATACAAATAAGTGTATCCTTCCTGCGGCCTTGTTATATTCATTGCACTTGCATGCAGCTTATTAAAATTGGGCGACGGTGGCAAATGAAATAACACAATCGTATCCTTTGCAACAGGCGTTCCATTTACATAACCCACTGCATACAACACATTGTACTGTATGTTTACTTTGTCCCACTGAAAATGCGTACCAATGCCGTTGCGCTTTTGTTTACCTAATGAAACGCCATCAATATCATTAAACAATTCCACTTCATCACAGTTGCTGTAAACAATAATGCTGTCTTTTATTCCCGGTGCCATCCAGCGGTTGGGCCAGGTGTGAGAAACAATGTACACCATCGGCTCTTTAAACTTATCTGCATAATTACTGCGGTACATATAAAATGCATCGGTGGGTTCTTCCCATGGTGTTAGCAGTCCTTTATAATTTACCGGGCCAATTCTGTCCAATTCTCTTAAACCTTCGCCGCCTTGTACTCTACCGGGATTGTCATGCGAAGTCAGCAACCACATAAAATGCCCGGCCACACTGTCTTTTACTTTTTCTGCCAGTCGTATTTTTTGTTCCATCAATAATGTAAAGCGGTCTTCGCTTAACACACCGTTTTGTTTAAAGCCGCCTTCGCTGTGTAGATCAATAGTGCGCCAGGCGCCGTATTCACCTACTAAAATTTGTTTCTTCAAATCTTCGCCGTAAGTGGCAGGGTTACCGCCATAAGTGCCTGTCCAGTTTTGCGGCACATCCCAATCGGTGCCTTCGCCGCCGTTGCAGGTGGTGACGAGGCGTTGTGCGGATGCGGTTGGGTCTAATGAACGAATGAGTGCAGTACATTCTTCTGCAAAATCTTTGGGCAGTTTGCTTTCGTTTTGCAAGCCCCATAAAATAACAGCAGGATCATTGCGGCGCTCGATGACCCATTCTTTCAGCAATGTTTTAAAATTGTCCCTGAACTCCTTCGTATCATACCAAACATGGGCACTTAACTGTGTCCACCACAAAATACCTTTTTCATTAAACAGTTTTCCATACAATAAATTATGTGGCTGGTGACCATCACGGAATGCATTGAAGCCTGCGGCTTGTATCCATTTTATTCTCGATTGAATTTGTTCGTTACTGAAAGCATGGCTTTGCCCGAGCAAATGTTCATACTCAGCAATGCCGTTGAGGAAAACAGGCTTCCCGTTTAGTGTAAACTGGTGTGATGCGTTTTTCCATTTCATTGTGCGGAAACCAAAGTTAGTTTCCAGTTTATCAATAACAATATTGTTTTCTTTAATGAGGGTTACAATTTTATAGAGATAGGGGTTTTCGACAGACCAGCGTACAGGATTTGATATTGTGATATTGGATATTGGCATATTAACAGAATCTCCTTTTGCAAGGTTTTTAATTACACTGGCGGTTGCAATAATTTTCCCTTCTTTATTTACTAATTGCTGCACCAGTGTGATGGCATGCTGTTTTGCTGCGTAATTTTTTATTGTTGCATTTATATTCAAATCTGCTTTGTCATTCATTACGCTTGCCCATGCATGCACACCAAAGGGTTCTATTCGAACATCATTCGTTACAACTAAATGCACCGGACGAAAAATACCCATGGGTTGTGAACCTTCACTAAAGCCCCGCTCATCACTACAACCGCCGCAAACCCAGGGCAGGTCTTGTATATTGGCAGGGTGAGAGGCTTTTACGAGTAATTCATTTTTACTGCCGTCAGTTTTTATTATATCTGTAACATCAATAGTAAACGTTGTTCTTCCACCGTTATGCTCCCCTGCTTTTTTATTGTTGAGAAATACGGCGGCATAAGAACCTACGCCTTCAAAGTATAAGAAGAAACGTTTGCCTGCTTTGGATTGTTTAATGCTGATTGTTTTTTTATAAACGGCACCGCCATGCAGGTTGCCATGCAGTAATCTTCTGTAACCATAATAATCATCCCAGTTGTGAGGAACATTTACAGTTTTCCAGTCTTTATTATTGATGGAAGTAAGCCAGTTGCTGTTAAGATTAATTTCCTGCCGTTGCGAAAAAGCATTGACCCACAAAGACACGAAGACACAAAGAAGCACAAAGGGTTTAACCGCAAAGGCCGCAAAGTTATACGCAAAGAACGCAAAGGCTTTGTGTGCTTTGCAGTTTTTCTTAGCGCCTCTGCGGTTAAAAAAAAAGTTGAATAATGGTATGCAGTACAAGAGTGCGACGCAACGATGCCGCCATGAAAAGCCGAAGCTGGAGCCCAAAATATTTTTATAGTTTATTAAGCGCCGCATCAAATTTATACACTCCGTTCTTTTCTGTTTTAAAATATTTAGGCCCATCGGTATATCGCAGCTGCAAGGGCAGTCCGGCTTTTGACAATACTTTTATATACTCCAGTTTTCCATTACTCCACTTCATATCAATTACAAAACCGCCCCGGGCACAAAGCCCCTTTACCTCGCCGTTAGCAAAGGCGGCGGGCAATGCCGGTAAAATATCTATGTACTCAGTATGGCTTTGCAACAGCATTTCGCCAATGCCGGCGGCGCCGCCAAAATTACCATCAATCTGAAATGGCGGATGTGCATCAAACAAATTAGGGTAACTGCCGGCACCACCCTGCACCGGACTGATTAACATTTTTACCATGGTAAATGCATGCTCCGCATCTTTAAACCGTGCCCAGCAATTTATTTTCCAGCCAAGGCTCCAGCCGGTGGCGGCATCGCCACGAAATTTTAATGAGTACTGCGCCGCATTCATTAACGCAGGCGTAACATCAAAATTAATTTCGTTGCCGGGATACATGCCCCACAAATGCGAAATGTGGCGGTGTTTGTTACTGCTGTCATCCACGTCTTTCATCCACTCTTGCAACTGCCCGTACTTACCAATTTGGTTCGGCGCAATCTGTTTGTATTTTTCTTTAAGTGTTTTGCGTAAAGGCGCATCTGTATTCAATACTTCGCCAGCTGCAATAACATTGCTGAATAAATTGCGGATGATTTGATGGTCCATTGTTGGACCTGCCACCAGGCCGCCCTGCTCTGGAGAATTAGATGGTGTGCTGATGAGATAACCGGTAGCAGGGTCTTTAATTAAAAAATTATTAAAGAACAAAGCCGCTTCTTTCATAATGGGGTATGCTTTATTCTTCAGAAAAATTTTATCCTGTGTAAATAAATAATGCTCCCATAAATGCTGACACAACCAGGCACCGCCGGTAACCCATATGCCATGGTCGGCAGCATTGATGGGTGCAGTACCCCGCCACAAATCGGTATTATGATGCAATACCCAGCCCGGTGCGTTATAATGGTCTTTGGCCGTTTGCTTTCCTGCAATAGATAATTCTTCAATCATGTTAAACAACGGTTCATGCATGGGCGACAAATTCAGTAACTCCGCCGGCCAATAATTCATTTCTGCATTAATGTTGGTGGTGTATTTACTGCCCCATGGCGGATTGGTTAAATCGTTCCAGATGCCCTGCAGGTTGGCGGGCCTTGTGCCGGGCCTTGATGAAGCAATCAGCAGGTATCTTCCGTACTGAGTATAGAGTGCAGCAAAAGAAGGGTCGTTGCCCTTGTAAAAATTGGCCAGCCGTTCTTCTGTTGGAATGGCGGCTTTTGAAGCATCGCCAAATGCAATTGAAAATGTATTAAACCATTTTTGGTATTCTGTAATATGTGCAGCCTTTAATTGCCCGTATGTTTTTGCTTTAACAGAAGCCAGTGCTTTTATGCAAGGCTGCGCCGCATCGGCAGAAACATCTTTATAATTTTTATAGGTTGTACCCGCAGTTAAATACAATGTTGCTTCGTCTGCATTCAAAATTTCTACTTTTGAATTTTGAATTTTTACTTCCCCGCCCTTTAGCAACACCTGCATATAACTTTTACCCTGCAGCACACCCGTTCTTACTTTTACAGAAAGTATTACCGTGTTATTATTTAATGGTGTAACGGTATAATTTCTGTGCGGACTGCTGAGCACTGCACTAAAACTGATGCTGGCATTTTTACTGGCTGTTAAGTTTATTACCAATGCCTGGTTAACGGCAGATACAAAATATTCTCTTTTATAGTCAACTCCATTGAGTGAATACGATGTGGCGGCAACTGCATTTGAAATATCCAGCTCTCTGCGGTAATTGGTAAAAGCATTGGTGTTGGCAAATTGCAAATTCAAATCACCAAAGGGCTGGTAGTCGGCCTGGTAAGTACTCACCGGCGGCGGATTATCATTCACCACTAAATATTTCCATTGCCCGTTCAGCGAAATTTTATCTTTCTCTCTTTTTACAGGATAAATGCTGATGTGCTGCGTAGTATCTTTATAACCATACATACCGCCTTTGTTACTAAAATTAAGTACCAGTATGGCAATGGTATTAACTCCTTTGTGCAATAGTTTTTTATCAACCGTATATTTTCTTGCCTCTGTGTTTTGCTGACTGCCCACCAGCGTACCGTTTACATAGGTATAATCCCAATCACGGATGCGGTTTACATCAAGCACCATATCCCGTTTATTTCTGTCGTCATCCAGCACAAAACTGGTACGCAGCCACACAGCACCATCTAAACCTTCAAAGCCCACTGTTTCCCAACCATCCCAATGAGGTACCGTCATTGTTTTCCATTTGCTGTCGTTAAAGTTTCCAGTCACATATTTTTTATCGGCTATTACTTCATTAATCCATTTTGTTTTTTCTGCTTCAAAACTTTTGGTGCCCATAAATTCTTTTTCGGCCAGCGCTTCTGCTTCTTTTTGTTTGCCTGCAAACAATAAATGGCGGATGCTGTCTAAATATTTATAAGCCCCGGGGCGGCTGTAGCTTCTGGGTTCGCCGCTCCACAATGTTTCTTCGTTAAACTGTATGCGGTCATTCTCCACACCGCCAAACAACATAGCCCCAATACGACCGTTGCCAACAGGTAAAGCTTCCGTCCATTTAACGGCGGGTTGCTTATACCACAGTTTAGTGTCCTGCGCAAATGCCGTTACTGAAAACAGCATTGCAATGAAGATGGAATATTTTTTTTTGTTTGTCATCATTTGTAATTCTATTAAACATCGTTGCGTCGCACACTTGTGCTGCAGAATATAGGTTCAACATTTAAAGACGCTCAAGTCCCCCTTCAGGGGGATTTAGGGGGCTTCAAACAACCAATCCATATTTTTATTTCTCAAATCACCTGTCAGCCCGGCATCATACACCGGAATAATTGTATCCCCCTCCACAAAACCTAAAATTAAACAAACCCCTTTTTCTAATTTCAATGTATTGCTACCCGCTTTAAAATTGTACACATGAATATTTACCGGTGGCATTCCCTCAATAGCAATAGCATTGCTGATTTTTATTTCAGCCTGTCCGTAATCATCGGCGCTGGCATTGGTTTCCAGTTCAGGTGCTTTTAAGAAGATTGTGTCTGTAGTAAAAGCAGCCCGTTGTGTTTTAAAGTAACCTACTAAAACTTTTACGGGCTTATTACTGCTAAAATTAATTACTGTGCCCTGCTGTTGCATTTGTTTAAATGATAGTGACACCGCTTTAAGCCCTCTTAATTCGCCTGCCAGTTTTTTAATAACAAAACCGGTATCCGTAAACAGTTTTGCATTATCATCCGGGCGGATGAATGCAGCATTCGTTTGCACCGCAGCATCAGTAAAGGGTGCGGTAGCCGCAGCAACAGCACCTTCTTCATTCTTCAGCGAATCTATTTTATGCCGGAAGGTGCTCAACTCTTTTTCAAACACCGGCAACATTTCTTTCCAGTGTTTGTAAGTACCATCCACGCCACGCATGGGTATTTTGCGTTGTGAGGTTTGCATGCTGTTGGCATAGAGATAACTTTGTTCAGTAATTATCGTAAGTCTCTCATAAGCTTTAACACTTTCCGCTAATAATACCTTTGCAGAATCCAAATCCTTCAAATCATTTGAATATTTATATTTCAAAACAGATAATGCCGCACTTGTTTTTAACCTAAAATGATTAGCGAGGCAATAGTAAGCAACAACATCATTTCGTAGCCGAAGAAATTCGTTTGTATTTTTTTTGACCTTTCCCAGAACTGCATCTATAGCCTCTATTGCATTTATACTATTTTTTTCAACTTCGTATGCAACATGCATCGGTGTTTCACCAACATGCTTCACTCCTTTCCATTCTTTATCCGCATAATCCAGCAACATCTCCCCTTCCGGTGCTTCTGCATCATATAACAAAGTAAACAAACCATAACGGTATGGATTGATGAGTTGTGTCATCAGCATTCCCAACGTAAGTGTTTGCCTGTTGCCATCAGTAATTCCAAAGCGGCGCAATAATTTTGGAGCTATCTCCCCACTTTCTTCATAAGCGGTTAAAATTTTTCTTCCATCGCTTTCACTTACTCCAAATTTATTGGCCAGTAGTTTGCTCCAGTATTTTATTTCTTCATTTTTATCTCTCTTTGCTTTCCATGCATAGCGGCTCCATGCTTTGTACCAAATCCAGTCCCGTTCAATTTGTAGTAAACGTTTGCCGCCTGCAACGCTGTCGGCACTATACGGCCAGTCCCAGTAAGATGCCTGTGGATACAAATGCAAACCGTTTCCACCCATTACTTCATGCATACCAATAACAGATTGCTGAATAAAATCCGGTGAACCATAACGGAAAGGTTCCAGGTTGGCAAGGATGTGTACATTTTCAATCTGTACACTGCCCAGTTTACTGAGTGTTTGATGCAACTCTGCCCAGCTTCCTCTTGGCCTTGCATAAGTCAACGCTTCACCGTTAAACTTTGCTTCGGTATATAAGTTTTTGTAAAGAGGTAGTGCTGCTTTCATCACCGCAGGTGCATCACAATCATGTGCCCGTAAAACAATCGGCGGCTCTTCTGTTTTACCCAATGCTTTTAATCCATCCTGCACACCGGGAATAATAGTTTTGGTAAACCATTCTATATCATCATTGCCCACACCTTCCATAGCTTCACCCAAACAAACCATTAAACCAACATTGGGATATTTTTCAACAAATGCTGCAATTGATTTTCTGGTATAGTCTGCAATTACGGGAACAATATGCCGTTCCCGTTCCTGTGTTTTTATTTTATGGTATTCAGCAAATGGTTTTGACACGATGATATTGTAAAACATCTGTATCACCCAAATGCCTCTCTTATCTGCTTCACTTGTTATGAAGCGGTAAATTTCTTCGTTCTTTTTAAACGTAGCATCATCCACTTCCACCGCATACGGGTAATCTTTCAGTTTTACCAATGAAGCAAAGGGATGCCCATTCCAGAGGTACAAAGAATTCATGCGGTTGTCCACCATAGAGTCCAGCACCTGCAGCCATAATTTTTTATCGTAAAACCAAGGGAATGTTTCGGGAGTATATGGATACTCATAAACATTTCTTCCGGGCAGATAGGTTGATTTTTGCAGGCCGATGCATTGGCCACGAAGAACCATTTCGGGTGCATCAGTTACATTTAATGTTTTTGGATAGGCTTTTATTTTTTTGAGTTGCGCTGCATATTCCAAACAACCGTATAGCAAACCGGTTTCATCGCTACCTTCAATGGTGGTTTTATTATTTGCGGTGGTAATGGTAAAACCTTCTTTAGAGCCTTGCTTATACCCAAATGAAAAAACATGATTGCCCCGTTTTAACTTCAATGCTTTTTCTGCATC
>JANRMC010000249.1:0-2822 GCA_033761915.1 Flavihumibacter sp. | reverse complement strand
CCTGCGATAAAGCCGTGGTGGTGGTGCCCGGTTTTGTAGCCCGCAACGCCAATGGTGTTACCACCACATTGGGCCGTGGTGGTTCTGATTATACGGCTGCAATTATTGGTGCTGCCGTAAATGCCGCCTGTGTTGAAATTTGGACGGATGTGAGTGGTATGATGACGGCCGACCCACGTATGGTACCCAATGCAAAAATAATTGCTAATGTAAGCTACCAGGAAGCGATGGAGCTGAGCCATTTTGGTGCTAAGGTAATTTACCCGCCCACCATACAACCGGTTATGAAAAAAGGCATACCGGTTTGGGTGAAGAACACTTTTGCTCCGGCAGATTATGGCACTTTAATAGAAAGCAAAACAGCGTTGGCTGGTAATAATATCTGCGGCATTTCTAACATGGGCAAAATGGCCCTGCTGAGTTTAGAAGGCAGTGGCATGGTTGGAATACCCGGTTTTTCTAAACGTTTATTTGAAGCATTGGCTAATGAACAGGTAAATGTTATTTTAATTACACAAAGCTCGTCTGAACATTCTATTTGTGTGGCTATTGAAGAAGCCTCTGTGGCAAAAGCCCAGTTGGCGGTTGATAAAGCTTTTGAGTATGAAATGGAAACAGGTAAAATAGATCCGCTGGTGGTGGAAAAAGGATTGGCCGTTATTGCACTGGTGGGCGATAATATGAAGAGCCATACCGGTATTGCCGGAAAAATGTTTGGTGCTTTGGGCCGTAACGGGGTTAATATTCGTGCCATTGCGCAGGGCAGCAGCGAAAGAAATATATCGGCCGTTATTGCTGCTGCTGATGTGGCCAAAGCGATTAACGTACTGCACGAAGAGTTTTTTGAAACCACCTACAAGCAGGTGAACCTTTTTGTAATTGGCACGGGCAATGTGGGTAAAAAATTATTAGGACAGTTAAAACAGCAACAGGCTTTTTTAGAAAACAAACTGCGCCTGCAGGTAAGTGTGGTGGGTTTAAGTAACAGCCGCAAAATGCTGATTAACGAAGCCGGTATTGATTTAAATAATTGGGAAGAAGCAATGCAGGGTGGAGAGAAAGCAAACCTGGATGCTTTTATTAATACCATTATTGATAAAAACCTGCGCAATGCCGTGGTGGCCGATATTACGGCTAATGATACCGTAGCTAAAGTATACGATCAGCTGTTGCAAAAAAGTATAGCGGTGGTGGCTTGTAATAAAGTGGCAGCATCTTCTGCGTACAGCAATTACAAAAAATTAAAAGACCTTTCCAGAGAATTTAACTCGCCGTTTTTGTTTGAAACCAATGTGGGTGCCGGCTTACCGGTTATTGGTACGCTGAATGATTTAATGAGCAGCGGCGATACCATTAATAAAATTGAAGCAGTACTGAGTGGCACACTCAATTTTGTATTTAATAATTACGATGGCAGCCGCCCGTTTGCTGCCGTGGTAAAACAAGCGCAGGATGAAGGCTATACCGAACCAGACCCACGCCTGGATTTAAGCGGTACCGATGTGATGCGTAAAATTATGATACTGGCCCGTGAAGCAGGAGTGCAATTAGAAATGGAAGATATTACCAATAATGGTTTTATGCCTGCATCCTGCATGACCGGTTCTGTGGATGATTTTTATAAAGCCATGGAAAAAGAAGAAGCGCATTTTAAAAAGATATACGAAGCAGCAGCAGCTGCTGATTGTAAACTGAAATTTGTTGCCAAATACGAAAACGGAAAAGCAGCCGTAGGTTTACAACATATTCCGGCGCAGCACGATTTTTATCACCTGTACGGTAAAGACAATATTGTGTTGTTTATAACAGACCGCTACAGCCAGCAACCCCTGGTGGTTAAAGGGGCAGGTGCCGGTGCAGAAGTAACAGCCAGCGGCGTTTTTGCCGATATCATCAGAGCCAGTAAAATGTAATTTGTATGAAGCGTGTAATTGTAAAATGCCCGGGCACCGTAGCCAATTTAGTTTGTGGTTTTGATGTGTTGGGCTTAGCATTGGAAGAGCCGGCTGATATTTTAGAACTGCAGTTGATTGATGAACCTGTTGTACGCATTACCAATAAAGATGCCTACAACCTGCCCACACAGCCAGAAAAAAATGTAGCAGGTGTGGTGCTGTTGTCAATAATGCAGCACTGCAATAACGCTTTTGGTTTTGAAGTGGCTATAGAAAAACGCATTAAACCCGGCAGTGGTATTGGCAGCAGCGCTGCCAGTGCCGCAGGTGCCGCAATAGCCGCCAATTATTTATTAAATAACCAGTTTACCAAAGAAGAGTTGGTGCAGTTTGCCATGAATGGAGAGAAACTGGCCAGCGGTGTAAAGCATGCCGATAATATTGCACCCGGCATTTACGGCGGTGTTACGTTAATACGTGCTATTCATCCGCTGGATATTATCAGTATTGAAGCACCCTCTTTATTTGTAACCGTGGTGCATCCGCAAATTGAAGTACGCACCAGCGATGCCCGGCAAATTTTAAAACAGCAGGTGCAGTTAAAAGATGCCATTCGCCAATGGGGTAATGTGGCTGGTTTAGTTGCTGGTTTTATGAAAGGCGATTACGATTTAATTGGCCGCTCTTTAGAAGATGTGATTATAGAACCCGTGCGCAGCATTTTAATTCCGGGTTTTGATGCAGTTAAAAACGGCTGCAAAGAAGCCGGTGCATTAGGTGGCGGCATTTCCGGTAGTGGCCCTTCTATTTTTATGCTCAGCAAAGATGCTGCAACAGCTAATAAAGTAGCGGGTGTTATGCAAAGCATCTATCAGCAAATAGGTATCGATCATCATGTGTATGTAACGGCCATTAATAAATCGGGCG
>JANRMC010000248.1:0-9437 GCA_033761915.1 Flavihumibacter sp. | reverse complement strand
GATAAAGGGGATACCATTACCTTGAAATTCTGCAATATTGATAAAGCTACCTACGATTTTTGGCGTACCATGGAGTTTAGTTATGCCAGCATCGGCAATCCTTTTTCTTCTCCTACTAAGGTGCTGAGTAACGTAAAAGGCGCACTGGGGTATTTTGGCGGTTATGCCGTACAATACAAAACCCTGATAGTGCCAAAATAAACATTGCCAGCCAGTTTATACACATGTAATTTATCTTACACAATGGTATTTGTGTAACAGTTATTTTTGTCAACTTTAAATTATTAAGAAAGCTATGGCATCCAGTGAAAAAGTACATTGTTTAATTATAGGTTCTGGTCCGGCAGGCTACACTGCGGCAATTTATGCAGCCCGTGCAAATATGCACCCCGTTTTATACCAGGGTATTCAACCCGGCGGACAGTTAACCATTACCACGGAAGTTGAGAACTATCCGGGCTATCCGGAAGGGATACAGGGTCCTGAAATGATGGTGCATTTTGAAAAGCAGGCAGTACGTATGGGGGCCGACATACGGTATGGATTAGCAACAAAGGTTGATTTTAGCAAACAGCCTTTTAGTGTAACTATTGATGAAGAAAAGCAGATTGAAGCAGATGCTGTAATTATTGCAACCGGTGCATCTGCCAAATGGCTGGGCCTTGAAAGTGAACAAAGACTGAACGGATTTGGAGTAAGTGCCTGCGCCGTTTGTGATGGATTCTTTTTCAGAAATAAAGAAGTGGCCATTGTGGGTGCCGGCGATACAGCCTGCGAGGAAGCTATTTATCTTTCTAAGCTTTGCTCCACAGTGCATATGATTGTAAGAAAAGGAGAGGACGGTATGAAGGCTTCTAAAGTAATGCAGGACAGAGTAAAGAACACAACTAACATAAAAATTTACAGGAACAGTGAAACCGATGAAGTGATGGGTGAAAATAAAGTAGAAAAAGTACGTATTAAAAATGTATTGACGGGCGAAAAAACTGAAGTGCCGGTGAGTGGCTTCTTTGTAGCCATCGGCCACCAGCCCAATTCTGATATTTTTAAAGGATGGCTGGACATGGATGAAGCCGGGTATATTAAAACCATTCCGGGGACTTCTAAAACAAATATTGAAGGTGTTTTTGCTGCCGGAGATGTGCAGGATAAAATTTACCGCCAGGCAGTAACAGCAGCCGGCAGCGGTTGTATGGCTGCACTGGATGCAGAACGTTATTTGTCTGCAAAAGGTATTATGTAGGCTGGCAGCGAAAAATTAATATTGGGTTCTGCCTATTCTCAATAAATTCGGGTTTCTTTAACCCGAATTTATTTTTATATGGTAACAGTACAATTAGCAGACCTTCGTTTTCATGCATTTCATGGTATATATGAAGAAGAAAAAATTAAAGGAAGTGAATATGAAGTGCACCTGCAGGTGAAGTATGAAGAAAAGAAAATTAAGTTTAACGATATAAAGAACGTAATTGATTACGTAGAGCTCTATAAAATTGTTAAGAAAAGAATGGCAGCACCCACGCCATTACTGGAAGAAGTGGCAGAAAGTATTATCAGAAAAATAAGACATGAATATTCTTTTGCAAAAGAGGTTATAATTACTATTTTTAAATTACAACCACCCATTGAGAATTTTGTTGGTAAAGTGGGGGTTACTTTGCACAAGAAATTTGATGATTAGTGAAATGTAAACTCCTTATTCTTTTATCTCTTTTGTTTATTGTTATGCCGGTTTTTGCGCAACCGGATATTGCTGCATTGTTAAAAGAAGCCGAAAGGCTGGAACCCAATAACCAGGAAGCAGCCTTTGCAAAATATAAAGAGCTTATTAAAATTAAACCTACACATGTTAAGGCCCTGTATAAGTGCAGTGAGTTATGCAGTTCTATAGGCCATCGTCAGAACAGTAAAGACGCCCGGATTGATTATTATAAAGCTGCAAAAATTTATGCCCAAACAGCCTTGAAAATTGAACCTAAAAATGCGGAAGCAAATTTTGCAATGGCGGTGGCTATGGGGCGCATTGCGTTAGTAGCAGGAGGGAAAGAAAAAATAAATGCGGTTAACGATATAAAAAAATATGCTGAGTTGTCTTTACTGTACGATAGCACTAATTTTAAACCCTACCATGTATTGGGCAAGTGGTATTATGAGGTTAGCAGCCTCAGTAATTTTGAACGTTCTGCCGCTAAGATTTTTTATGGTGGGTTACCCCCGGCCAGTTTTAAAGAATCAATACGTTTTTATGAAAAAAGCCGGCAACTGGCCCCTGATTTTGTACTGAATTACCTGGAGCTTGCCAAAGCTTACTACAAGGATAATGAAAAAGATAAGGCCCGTCAGTTACTGGTTACCTTGCTGGCAATGCCCAATAAAGTACAAGATGATACCCGTATAAAACAAGAGGCAGTGCTGCTGCAAATGGAGTGGAAGCGTTAACCTTTATTTTTTAATTATCTCAACCGCTTTAAGCAGAGTGGCATCGGTGCTGTTTAATACCTCGTAAAAACCATTGCTGCGCCATTGCTGGCGGGCTATTAACGCAGCCAGACGCTGGCTTACAAAATTTTTGTCTTTACTATTAAATGCGGCAGCGTTTACACTGTCTGCTGCTGCAAATTTTACAAACTCATTCCAGAAGGCGGGAGCATCTTTTATACTTTTATAGAAGGCGGTAGGTGTTTGCAAACCCCCAATTATTTTTTTGTTTTGTATAAAATACCGGTAGGCATAATTGCTGATGGTATTGTGGGTGTATAATTGCGTTATCTGTAAAGTTATGAGGCTGGTGTCTGCGGCTACAAACACATCTGGCATTATGCCGCCGCCACCGTATACTGTTTTGCCTTTTTGCGTTTTATATACTTTGCCGGTATTGGTGTGGTTACTATCTGCCACCGTCATAGCCCCGTTGTGGTAACGGTCTGCAATTTCATTTCTGTAATCGTCTTTGTCTTGTCCTTTAGTATAGGGTTTTTGAATGCTTCTTCCTAAGGGAGTATAATACCTCGAAACAGTTAAGCGCAAAGCAGCGCCATTGCTCAGATCATACTGTTCCTGCACCAGACCCTTGCCAAAACTTCTGCGGCCTACAATGGTGGCACGGTCCCAGTCTTGCAAGGCGCCGGCTAATACCTCACTGGCTGAGGCACTTCCTTCATCAATCAGCAGCACCAGTTTGCCGGTTTCAAAAAGACCATCACGTTTGCAACGGTAATCCTGTCTTTTTTGGTGAGTGCCTTCTGTATATACAATCAGCTTGTTGGCGTCTAAAAACTCATCGGCAATATCTACTGCTTCCTGTAAAATACCCCCACCATTATCTCTTAAATCAACCACCAGTTGCGTCATCCCTTTTTTTTGAAGGGCTTCCAGGCTTTTCATGAATTCTTCGTAGGTGTTTTCAGAAAACTTATTGATGTGTATAAAGCCGGTGTTATTATCAATCATATAAGCCGCATCTACTGAGGGTATGGGAATGATGCCCCGCTGGATGCTAAACTGTTTTATTTCTTTATCTCTTAAAATACTTACAGCCACCGCACTATTGCCTGGTCCGCGTAAAAGTTTTTTTATACGCAGGCTGGTAATTTTATTGCCGGCTACTGCAGAGTCGTTTATTTTTAAAAACTGGTCTCCTACCTGTAAACCAGCTTTAAAACTGGGGCCGTTTTCCATTACAGAAATAACATGTACAGTATCATTAAAAATATTAAACTCAACCCCAATGCCCTGAAAATTACCTTGCAGATCTTCGTTTACATCTTGTAAAGTAATAGCTGGTATGTATACGGAGTGCGGGTCTAATTGGGTAAGCATTTCGCTGATGGCTTTATCGGCCAATGTATCTGCATTTACTGTATCAACATATTTTAACTGCACCAGATCTAATACTTCCTGCAGCGATGAATTTGATGGTGCACTGAATATGGAACCGGGCCTGCTGGTTTTTTGACGGAGTTTAAACCCCAGCACCATCCCTGCTATCATTACAATGGCAAATAATAAAGGAAGCCAGCTGTTGAATTTTCTACCTATCATATGATACTTTTTATACTACTTTCCGCAAAAGTACTTGATACCGGCAGGTTGTACAATTTTTATATGCACAAACATTGTTTTGCTGTTGAACTGAGCGTAGCAACGATGCTGCCCCGTGTGCTGCTGCTGGTTACCTTAAAAATTTACCCGGTAAATTGATGCTTTTGATAGTATAATATTTACTGCCCTTAATTTGAAAATGGTATATTAACTTCGTTGCAATTAGTTTTTATGGCCATACTGATAGCCGATAGCGGAGCAACCAAATGCGAATGGTGCCTGATTAATAAAGGGCGTAAAAAAATTATTTTTACACAAGGCATCAGCCCCTATTTTTTAAATAGCGAGGGGGTGCAACTGATTTTACAAAACGAGTTATTGCCTGCCATTAAGAAGTACGCTGTTGAAGCGATTTACTATTATGGAACGGGATGCGGCAATCCGGCCAATGTAAAAATGATTAAAAGGGCTATTGCAAAAGTGTTTGCCGGCGCTGTTATAACTGTGGAAAGTGATATGACGGCGGCTGCACGGGCATTATGCGGCCATCAAAAGGGCATTGCCTGCATTTTAGGCACAGGCAGCAACTCATGCTTTTTCAATGGAAAAAAAATAGTGAAGAACAGCCCCGGCCTGGGATATATTTTGGGCGATGAGGGCAGTGGGGCCTACCTGGGAAAAAAAGTAATTCAATATTACCTCTACGGTACTTTTGATGAAGACCTGCGTTATAAATTTGACGACCGGTATAAGATAAATGGGATAGAAATTTTGGAGAACGTGTATCGTAAACCACTGGCAAACCGTTACCTGGCTACCTACTCATTGTTTCTTGCAGAAAACAGGGGACATTATATGATTGAAAATATTATTGAAGACGGGCTGAACGATTTTTTCTTTACACATTTATGTAAGTATGCCGAAAGCTGGAAACACCCAATTAGTTTTGTAGGAGGTGTCGCCTGGGGTTTCAGAGATGTAATTACAGATTTATGTAACAGCTACGAATTTGAATTGGGCACTATATTAAAAAATCCCATGGAAGGGTTAATAGATTATCATTGCTAAAACGATTCTATGTCATTTGAGAAAGTTACCGAGCAAGCAAGCAATTACCGGCACCTGGATAAGATGAGTGTAGAGGAGATTTTGCAAAATATTAATGCAGAAGATAAAACAGTTCCCCTTGCTGTTGAAAAAGCTATTCCTCAAATTGAAAAACTGGCTGCCGTTATAACCGATAAAATGCTGGCTGGTGGCCGTCTTTTTTACATGGGTGCTGGCACCAGTGGCCGCCTGGGTATTTTAGATGCCAGCGAAATACCACCTACTTATGGCATGCCATATGGCCTAGTTATTGGTTTAATTGCCGGTGGCGAGCAAGCTATACAGAAAGCCGTAGAAAAGGCAGAAGACAGTACCGAGCAAGGTTGGGAGGATTTACAGGAACACCAGATAGATGAAAACGATGTGGTAATAGGTATTGCCGCCAGCGGCACAACGCCCTATGTAATTGGTGCTTTGGATGAATGCCGTAAAAGAGGCATTGTTACCGGTTGTATTACTTGTAATGCCGGAAGCCCTCTAGCTGCCGCTGCAGAATACCCTGTTGAAGTGGTGGTGGGGCCTGAGTTTGTAACTGGCAGTACCCGCATGAAAAGCGGCACGGCACAAAAGCTGGTGTTGAATATGATTTCTACTGCTGTAATGATACAGATTGGCCGTGTGGAAGACAACAAAATGGTAAACATGCAACTGACCAACGATAAATTGGTAGACCGTGGCACCCGTATGGTAATGGAACGTCTTTCACTTACAGATTATGAAAAAGCAAAAGCACTGTTGTTGCAGCATGGCAGTGTAAAAAAGGCGGTAGATGCTTTTTTACCGGCTCATTAATACTATTTTCAAAAAGTTTTCTTGATGGGGTTTTAATTGCTGGTTAGCGCTAAAAGAGCTAACTTAATACAACTTTATTTATAGCCAAAACTGTTGCTTATGAAATACAAAATTTTACCCGCCGCATTACTAATTTGTGCCACAGTAACTGCTCAAAAACAAGGTAAGGTATTTGCCATAACAGCCGATAACCAGCATCAACTATGGATGAACCTGAATGAAGTGGATATAAGTAACGGAACAATTATACGCCCCTTGTTTGAACGTGCTAAAACAGCTTTTGTAGAGTACGACGGCGTAACAAAAACAAAAACAACAAGCACTACGCCAGCCACTGTAAATACCGGTTTAATGGCTGCTGCCGCTTTTGATGCCCGGCACAATAAACTCTTTATGGCCCCCATGTATCTGCCGGCATTGCGCTGGGTAGATTTAGATGATAACAATACTACATTGAAGGTATTTACCATGCCAATTCCGGGTTTAGATGCTCAAAGCATGCTGAACGACGCCAACCATATTACCCGAATGGTAATGGGCCCCAATGGCAATGGTTATGCCATCACCAACGATGGCAATCATTTATTTGAATTTACAACCGGTAAAAAAACAACTATAACAGATTTGGGTGCTTTACAAGATGCAGGCAGCAATACACAAATTTCTATACATAACCGTTGCAGCAGTTGGGGTGGAGATATGATTGCCGCTGCAAATGGAGACTTATATGTAATAACAGCCTACCAGTCTGTTTTTAAAATTACAGTACCAGACCGTAAAGCTTATTATATGGGTGCTATTACAGGGTTGCCCGCAAACTACACCACCAACGGTGCAGCTATAAATGCGCAGGGAGAATTAATTGTTTGCAGCGCCAACTCAACCGAAGGGTATTATAAAGTAGATATGTATAACTGGAAAGCACAAAAACATAGCAGCGGTGGCAGTGCATCTGACCTGGCCAGTAGTTATTTTGCATTTCAGCAATCCAACACCATACCCGTGCAGCAACCTGTTACAAAAGAAACATTACAGCGTATTGTAGTGTATCCAAATCCGGTAACAGAAGGTTTGTTCAGAGTAAGTTTTGATAACCGCGAAACAGGCAATTACAAGGTGCAGCTAACAGATTTGGGTGGCCGGCAGCTGCTAAATAAACAAATTAATGTAACGGCCAGTAAGCAGTTAATTGAAATAACCATACCCGCCACGTTGGCCCGCGGCCTCTATTTGGTTAAAGTAATCAACGCCACTGGTAAAAATGCTTACACAGATAAAATTATGATTCAGTAAAACAATAAAAAATATTTGGAGCCCCCAGTGCTAAGGTTGTAACTTGCTTGCAACCTTTTTTATTTTTGTAACCAGCAGTGGTATATCTGTCAGGCAGTCGTTGCGTCGCACTCTTCAGCAGTTGTAAGTATAGCAACGATAACTGTTAACAACTAAAGTTAATACCTGCGGTTACTTTTTTTTTACAAGCATTATGCAGGATATAGAACCATTTTACAACTGGCGGCATATTTACATCAGCGAAGAAGATGAGCGTTCTCCCTTTTACGGAAGAGAATACAGCGAGTTTGAATTTTCTCAAACCATTTATAATTATTACATCCACCCGCAGTGGGATGATTTTGGCAGCCGCACCCTGTATGTAAAAGTATTGCTGGCAGATTATGAAGAACGCTATATAGTTATAGAAATGATAGGAGAGTGGAATGATGCCATAGAGAATGATATTATGGAGCTAAAGCGGGAAGTAACCGATAAGTTTTTTGCCATGGGCATCAATAAGTTTATACTGGTTACAGAAAATGTGCTCAACTTTCATAGTGATGGAAAAGATTATTACGAAGAATGGTATGAAGAAGTAAGCGATGAAAATGGCTGGGTGGTGGTGTTGAATATGCCGCAGCAAACCCAGCACGATTTTGTAAAAGCAAAATTAAACCGCTATCTGGAATTGATGCAGGTAAACGACTGGCGTGTTTATAAACCCTTTCACCTGTTTAAAAAAATTGATGAGCAGATAAGTAAACGCCTGCTGTAACAAACGTTAGCTAAACCTTGCTGGTAGCGCATTTCAGCGGGTTGGCCTGAAAATATTTTTTGTGCAGAACTAATAAGTCTTTATTTTTGAAGCATGACTAAAGCAAGAGCATACGGATTCTTTTATTTTTATTACTTCTTTTTTACAATGAAGCCGGGACTGCTTTTGTTGAACAAATAATTTATAAAACAATCAACATAAGAATCCCGGCCAAAAGGTCGGGATTCTGCTTTTTAATATGGCAAAACGAGTAACTATACAGGGTTATGAAGGAAGTTTTCACCAGGAAGCCGCACGTCAGTTTCATGGTAAAGAAGTAAACGTAATACCCTGCGCCACTTTCAGAGAGGTAATAAAAATTGGTGCCAACAAAAAAGAAAGCGATGGCGCCGTTATGGCCATAGAAAACTCCATAGCCGGCAGCATTTTACCAAACTATAACCTGCTGCAAAAAAGCAATCTTAAAATTGTAGGAGAAGTATACCTGCAGATAAAACAAAACCTGTTGGTAAACCCGGGGGTGCAGTTAGATGACATCCGCGAAGTACATTCTCATACCATGGCCCTGCAGCAGTGCTACGATTTTTTAGATAAGTACAAATGGAAGCTGGTGGAAACAGAAGATACCGCTTTAAGTGCACGCCATATTCACCAGCATAAAAGCAAGCATATTGCAGCCATAGCCAGTAAACTGGCGGCTGAGTTGTATAAGCTAGATGTAATTGCTCCTTCCATACAAACTATGAAGAACAATTACACCCGCTTTCTTATTTTAGAAAGAGATGAGGTGGCAGAACCGCTAAAAGCAGCCGATAAAGCGTCTGTAAATTTTGTTACCGATCATTCTAAAGGCAGCCTGGCAAGAGTGTTGACCAAAATTGCAGATGGCGGCATTAACCTCAGCAAGTTGCAAAGCTTCCCCATTCCGGGCAGCGATTTTAAATACAGTTTTCATGCAGATATGGAGTTTGAAACCATTAACCAGTTTCAGCAGGTGATGGAAGCAATAACGCCTTTAACGGTGGAAATGAAAGTGTATGGCATTTATAAAAATGGAAAATTAAAATAATAAACAGTTAACCAGAAGCAGATGCAAACGGCAAAAAGATTGGAAGGTATAGGTGAATATTACTTCTCTCAGAAGCTGCGTGAAATTGATGAACTGAACAAGCAGGGTAAGCAGGTAATTAATCTGGGCATTGGCAGCCCCGATTTGCCGCCACACCCGGAAGTAATAAGAGTTTTGCAGGAAGAAAGTGCAAAGCCCAATGTGCATGCATACCAGTCTTATAAAGGGTCGCCTGTATTGCGCAAGGCAATGAGTGCATGGTATAAAAACTGGTATCAGGTAAATCTGGATGCAGATACGGAAATATTACCACTGATAGGAAGTAAAGAAGGCATCATGCACATTTGCATGACGTATTTTGAAGAAGGACCGGCCGTA
>JANRMC010000247.1:0-3879 GCA_033761915.1 Flavihumibacter sp. | reverse complement strand
GTTGGTTTTGCAAAAGCGGCGGGTAACTATGCTGCCGCCATGCTGGCAACGGCAGAAGCCCGTAAGCAGGGGTACGACCAGGTACTATGGATGGATGCCAAGGAACACCAGTATGTGCAGGAAATTGGCACTATGAATGTGTTTTTTATAATTGGAGATACGGCTATTACCCCCGACCTGTCTGAGGGCACTATTTTGAATGGGGTAACCCGCAGCACGGCCATTACCGTTTTAAAAGATATGGGCCTGAATGTGGAGGAACGCCCCCTGGGTATTGACGAAATTACCGAGGCCTATAAAAATGGTACTTTAAAAGAAGCTTTTGGCACCGGCACAGCCGCAACTATTTCTATGATACGTGAGCTGCGGTACAAAGATTTTGTAATGAATTTTGACACCAATACCTGGCAGTATTGCCCCAAGTTAAAGCAAATTGTAACAGACATCCGCGAGGGCCGCGCGGCCGATACGCATGGCTGGATGTTTAAAGTGTAAGCGTTGGCGCTGCCACCAGCACCGCGGTACAAGGGTGCCCCGATAGCATGGCACAAATCAGTTCGGGGTTTACAACGAGCAAGGATGTTGATAACCGGCCTAAAGCACGTATAATAAATTGCTTAAAACCCAATGCCGTCTTTGTTTAGACGGCATTTTTAGTAAGGTTGAAAAAAAATGATTTCTTTTTTCAGATTTTAGTTTCCAACCCTTACCTTTGCCGTCCCAAATAAAAAAAGTAGAATGCCTACTATTCAACAGTTAGTACGTAAAGGAAGAGAAATTATCAGGGCTAAAAGTAAGTCTCGTGCATTAGATGCATGCCCTCAGCGCCGTGGTGTTTGCACCCGTGTTTACACAACCACTCCCAAGAAGCCTAACTCAGCGCTTCGTAAAGTGGCTAAGGTGCGTTTAACCAATAAGGTAGAAGTTATTGCCTACATTCCGGGTGAAGGACACAACCTGCAGGAACACTCAATCGTGTTAATCCGTGGCGGTCGTGTAAAAGATTTACCGGGTGTACGTTATCATATTGTACGCGGTAGTTTAGATACTGCCGGTGTTAAAGACCGTAAGAAGAGCCGTTCTAAATATGGTACTAAGAAAGATAAAGGCGGTAAAAAATAATTTATCCAACTAATTTAAATTTTCAGATACATGCGGAAAGCACAAGCCAAAAAATTACCACTGGCCCCCGATGCAAAGTATAACGACAAACTGGTTACCCGTTTTGTAAATAACCTGATGTGGGAAGGTAAAAAAAGCGGTGCGTTCACCGTTTTTTACGATGCTTTAGATAAAGTAGCCAAACAAACCAACGAAGATGGTTATGAAATCTGGAAAAGAGCTTTATCAAACGTTACGCCTGCCGTAGAAGTACGCAGCCGTCGTATTGGTGGTGCTACCTTCCAAATTCCTTCTGAGGTACGTGCCGACAGAAAGATTTCTTTAAGCATGAAGTGGTTAATCCGCTACAGCCGCGAAAGAAATGGCCGCAGCATGGCAGATAAATTAGCCAATGAAATTGTAGCTGCTGCTAAAGGCGAAGGTGCTGCATTTAAAAAGAAAGAAGATACACACCGTATGGCTGAAGCCAATAAGGCTTTTGCTCACTTCAGAGTGTAAGTAGTTTAATAAATTTGAAAGCTCCGCCCGCAAGCGGAGCTTTTTTATTGTGTTACCGGCAGTGTTTTTCAATTAAGCATTGTTGCGTCGCACTCTTCAGCAGCTGTGCTAAACTGAGCACAGATACAGTACATTTGCAGCTTATAATTTTACATGGGTACTATAAAAAATTATCTATCGCTCGTAAAGTTTTCGCATACGGTATTTGCCATGCCATTTGCACTGGTAGGGTTTATGTTGGGGGCAAGTATGCCCTTATCTGTTGTACCAGGCTGGCACAGTTTTGTTTTACCATTAAATCATCCCTTTCCGGAAGATTCACTGATATACCAATATGCACAAGGAGCCAATTTTTGGTTACTTTTTTTTAAATACCTGGCACTAGTAATTCTTTGTATGGTATTTGCCCGCAGCGCTGCCATGGCATTTAACCGCTACTTAGATAGTGCATTTGATGCCAAAAACCCCCGCACCGCCATCCGCGAAATTCCGGCGGGTATTATTTCAAAAAACAGCGCTCTGCGCTTTGTGTTGTTTAACAGCTTTGCTTTTATTGGTACTACTTTTTTTATAAACCGGCTTTGTTTTTATTTATCGCCGGTGGCATTACTGGTAGTGCTGGGCTATAGTTATACCAAACGCTTTACACCCCTTTGTCATTTGGTATTGGGGCTGGGTTTATCGCTGGCACCCATTGGTGCTTACCTGGCAGTAACCGGTGTGTTTCACCTGTTGCCAGTATTGTTTTCTTTATTAGTATTGTTTTGGGTAAGTGGCTTTGATATTATTTATGCCCTGCAGGATGAGGAGTTTGATAAAAGCAATAAACTGCATTCCATACCGGCGGCATTGGGTAAAAAAAATGCCCTGCGGGTATCTGAACTGTTGCATGTTTGCTGTGCTGTTTTAGTAGTAGTGGCTGGTTGGTATGGTTATTTTGGCTGGTGGTACTGGGCCGGCGCAACCTTGTTTATACTTTTTTTAATATACCAGCACCTGCTGGTAAAACCCAACGATTTAAGCAAGGTAAACCTGGCTTTTTTTACCAGTAATGGCATGGCCAGTGTGGCATTTGGTGTACTGGTTATTATTGATTTGCTGTTTTAGAACAAAAACTGCTGAGTTTTGTAGAACCGCCTTTGCTATGCTATGGAACGGTTAAGTGCAAGAAAAGCTAAATATAGGTCCACTGCTGATTTCAATATTTTTTTTATGGCAAGAATTCTTTGTTTGGATTATGGTTTAAAACGTACCGGCATTGCCGTTACAGACCCGTTGCAGATTATTGCAACCGGCTTAACCACCGTGCCCACCAAAGAATTGTTTGCTTTTTTAAAAAACTATTTTGCGGCAGAAGCAGTAGAGTTGATTGTGGTGGGTGAGCCCAAAAATTTGGATGATACCGATACCCATGCCACACAACTGGTAAAAAGTTTTTTGGGGCGATTGAAAAAAGAGTTTCCAAAACACCCCGTTACCACCATTGATGAACGCTATACTTCTAAAATGGCCAGCCGTGCCATGATAGAAATGGGTATGAAAAAAAAACAACGACAAAATAAAGCGCTGGTAGATGAAATTGCTGCCACCATCATGTTGCAGGAATACCTGGCGGCTCAATAATTTTATAGCATAACTGCGCTACATTTGCACCAGCAAGAATAAATGATACCAATGATTTTACCTATTGTAGCTTACGGAGCAGATATTTTAAGAAAGATAAGTGGCACTATTACGCCCGACTATCCCAATCTGGCTAAACTATTGGAAGATATGTGGGAAACCATGTATGCCAGCAACGGTGTGGGCCTGGCTGCACCGCAGATTAATAAAGATATCCGTTTGTTTGTGGTAGACAGTGCACAGGTTTTTGAAAACCTGGAAGACGATGAAAAAGGCGCTTACCCCGATGCACCGGGTATAAAAGAAGCTTTTATTAATGCACGCATTGTAAACCTTGCCGGAGAAGAATGGGCGTATAACGAAGGTTGCCTGAGCATACCTAAGGTTAGAGAAGATGTGTACCGCCCCGCAGAAGTAACCGTTGAATATATGGATGCTGCTTTTAACCCGCAGCGTAAAACATTTTATGGTATTTCGGCCAGCATCATACAACTCGAGTACGTCCATTTTGAAGGGAAACTGTTTATTGATTACCTGAAGCCGCTGAAAAGAAAATTACTGAAAGGCAAATTAGAAGATATATCAAAAGGCAAAGTGAAAGTAGATTACAAAATGCTTTTTAATAAGTAATAGAAG
>JANRMC010000246.1:0-10230 GCA_033761915.1 Flavihumibacter sp. | reverse complement strand
GTTTGGCCTGATGGGGCCCGCTTATGCCAGCATTTTTACCTGGGCTTTTGCCTGTACTATTTTCTACATCATTCTTAAAAAAGAATTGGGCATACAACTTAAGAACATTATTGCCTACAGCCTTGCCACCTACAAAGATCTATTTAAGTTAATCATCAACTATATCAAACGTCCGAAAACGGCATGATACGGGATCTTTTATTAGCTGAACATTCTAAAGCCCAATGCACCCGCATTGTAAAATATATTGGCAGTAACCAGCAGCGTTTTGATGAATTGTTCAACCTTTTTTTAAGCGACGAATACCGGGTGGTACAGCGGGCTGCCTGGCCGGTGAGTTATGCGGTTATTGCGCACCCAACACTGATACAAAAACATTTTGCCCGGCTTATTAAAAACTTAGAGAAGCCCGGCATACACAATGCGGTAAAACGCAACAGCATTCGCTTGCTGCAGGAAATAGCCATACCCAAACGCTACCACGGTAAACTGATGGACATTTGCTTTAACTACATTGCCACACCCGGCGAAGCAGTGGCAATAAAAGCTTTTTCTTTAACGGTGTTACAAAACCTGTCTGCCCAATACCCCGAAATAATACCCGAGATAAAACTACTGATTGAAGAATATTACGAAAGGGAAACACCTGCCTTTAAAAGCCGCGCTAAAAAGTTTTTAAAAAAAATAGCTACCCTGTAGCTGGTTATTATAACCAGTTAGGTTTTAGCTTTTAGACTTTAGCAATTACAAGTAAAATAGTTCAATTAGTATAAAATGCTGAAGAGTGCCCCGATAGCATTGCACAAACCTACCCGGGGTTTGCAACGAGCAATTGCTGTTCCTTTTTATTCTATGGCGGGTTACAAAATTTTTTACTTACTCCTTACCATTTTGCTGCCGGTTGAATTCTTTAAATATCAACCGCAACGACTGATCATAGGTTATATAATTATACAACCAGTTGCTGAATACAAAGAAGCGGTTTTTTACGCCCAGTATCAGCATCAGGTGCAGGCCCATCCAAATAAGCCAGGCTATAAAACCACCTAAATGCAGTTTGGGTTTTGGTATATCTACCACCGCAAGGTTGCGGCCAACAGTTGCCATGGCACCTTTGTCTTTATATACAAACTGCTTTATTGCAGGCACGCCTTTTTGCAAAGCCAGTAAGTTTTTTGCCAGTGTATCGGCTTGTTGTATGGCTACCGGCGCCACCTGCGGGTGACCGTTGGCATATTGATCGGTTTCCATATAAGCCACATCACCCACCGCATAAACACTTTCTGTATTCATAACTTTATTCTGCGCATCTACTTTTATACGATTGCCCCTTGCAATTAAACTGGGGTCTATGCCCGCCGGAACATTACCTTTAATACCCGCCGCCCATATTACAGTAGCACTGCTGATGGTGGTATTGTTGCTTAATGTTACCAGCTCTCCATCATAATCTTTTACTACGGTGCCGGTTACCACTTCCACACCCAATTGCTGCAGGTAATGCATAGAGCGTTTTGAAGAAGCATCGCTCATGGCAGCCAATGTTCTGTGGCTGCCTTCTATTAAATATATTTTCATTTTAGAAAAATCCAGCTCAGGGTAATCGTTGGGCAATACATACTTTTTCATTTCTGCAATGGCCCCCGCCACTTCAACACCCGTAGGGCCGCCACCCACCACTACCGTTGTCAGTAATTTTCTTAACACATCATCATTGGTTGCATCCAATGCTTTTTCAAAATTTTGCAGCAGGCGGTAACGCAGTTGCAGAGCTTCAATGGTAGATTTCATTGGAAAAGCATGACGGGCTAACTGGTCGTTATTAAAAAAATTAGTACTGGCGCCGGTAGCAATCACCAACACGTCGTACTCAAAATTGCCGGCATCTGTCAGTACCTGTTTTAACTGTGTATTGATAGAAGATACGTTGCACACCCGTATGCGTACGTTTTTACTGTTATGAAACACTTTGCGCAAAGGGAAAGAAATATTGCTGGCATCTAAACCAGCGGTGGCCACCTGGTAAAACAAGGGTTGAAACTGGTGGTAATTGAAACGGTCTAAAAGTGTAATACTGATACCGGGTTTGTTATTGAGTTTGCGTGCCAGCCTTAACCCGCCAAAGCCACCACCTACTATTACCAATCTCATGATTTATTTTTTTACAGGTCAAAAATACACAATTTTCAGTATTTTTTGAAAATTTCGATAGTTATTTTTTACCCCCGGTTTTCATTTGGTGGGTTTAGCAAAGAGCCGTTACTTTTGTTGCATGAAAATTTTCAGGGAAATAGCGGCACGTATCTGGGCACTTTGGGCCATTATTAGTTTTGTTGGTAGTTTTTTAATCATATTTATTCCTTCTATGTTTTCTTACCTCTACCCAGACCCCAAAGGCACGGGTGTATTAATTAAGGTAGCCAAGGCATGGATGAATGGCTGGCTGTTTTTAGTGGGTTGCACCCTGCGCATTAAAGGATTGCAACATTTTGATAAAAACCAAACCTATATTGTTACATATAATCATAATGCCTTGCTGGATGTGCCCCTCTCCTGCCCGTACGTACCCGGACCTAATAAAACCATTGCAAAAAGTTCTTTTGCCAAAGTGCCTTTGTTTGGTTGGTTTTATAAAAAAGGAGCCATACTGGTAGACCGCAAAAATGAAACCAGCCGTAAAGAAAGCTACCTGCAAATGCGCCGTGTTTTAGAAAACGGCATGCACATGTGTATTTATCCTGAAGGTACCCGCAACCGCAGTAAAGAACCATTAAAACCCTTTCATGATGGAGCTTTTCGTTTAGCCGTAGAAAGTGGCAAGCCTATTATACCCGCACTCATCTTTAATACCAAAAAAGCCAATCCTGCCAATAAGGTATTCTACTTTTTACCACAGGCCTTAGAAATGCACTACCTGCCACCCGTAAACAGTATCAATGAAACGGTAGCCAGTTTAAAAGAAAAAGTATTTGGCATTATGAAAGAATATTACCAGCAGCACCAATCTTAATTTTTTTACGCAACGCTTTCTGTATATTTATCAAAACAGTATTACCATGTCTTCACGCAGAAGTTTTTTTCATTCATCGCTGGCAGCATCTGTTGCATTGTTATTAAACAAAAAAGCCTTTAGTAATCCCTTTCAAAAAAATGCAGATGGGCCCGTGGTTATAAGCACCTGGGCACATAATGCCAAAGCCAACAATGAAGCCTGGAGCATATTGGGCAGTGGCGGCCGTGCATTGGATGCGGTAGAAGCCGGTGTAAAAATTCCGGAGGCAGACCCCAACGATCAAAGCGTGGGTTATGGCGGTTTGCCCGATCGTGATGGACGTGTTACGCTTGACAGTTGTATAATGGATGAACTGGGCAATTGCGGAAGTGTTATGTGTTTAGAGCATATTATGCATGCCGTGTCGGTAGCACGTTTGGTAATGGAAAAAACACCACATGTGCAACTGGTGGGCGCCGGCGCCTTAGAGTTTGCGCTATCGCAAGGTTTTAAAAAACAAAACCTGCTAACACCAGAAAGTGAAAAAGCATGGAAGGCCTGGCTGAAAGAAAGTAAGTACGACCCCATGAACACCATTAAGAATTTAAAAGCAAACGAAAAAAAATTAAGAGCCACCCCGCAGCAACACGATACCATTGGCATGGTGGCAGTGGATGCAAAAAATAATATCAGCGGGGCCTGCACCACCAGCGGATTGGCTTACAAAATGCATGGCCGCGTAGGCGATAGCCCTATTATTGGTGCTGGTTTGTTTGTAGATAATGAAGTGGGGGCCGCTTCCTCCACAGGTGTGGGAGAAGAAGTGGTGCGCATCTGCGGCTCGCATACCGTGGTGGAGTTAATGCGCCAGGGTTTAACACCAGAAGCAGCCTGCAAGCAAGCCATTGAACGTGTTATTAAACGCAATGGTATTGAAAAAGCAAAAAGTCTGCAGGTGGGTTTTATTGCTGTAAACAAAGCCGGAGAAACGGGGGCTTATGGCACCATCGGCGGTTTTAGTTATGTGGTTAATACTAATAAAGGCCAGCAGATTTTTGATGCTAAAAGTATTTTGTAACCAGCATTGGTACATTGGGCAACATCCTTGCGTCGCACCTGTTAACGGCAACACTATGAGCAACTAAATGGTCTTTTACTATCAATTAAAGTAAGCAAGAGTTGTTACTTTTAACAAAATTCCGCTGCTCTTCACCACAGTAGCACTAAAGTCACATCAGGGCTCATTGCCGAAATCGGGCTGTTATCGATTTCGGCTCGCCTTTTTGTTACTTTTTTGGCGAAGCAAAAAAGCAACCCATTTAATAAACTACAACTATGGAGCTATTGAGTAAGCAATTAGAAGTTTGCGCCTTTACCATTCAAACCTGCATCATTGCAGAAAAAGTAGGGGCCGTAAGAGCCGAGCTCTGCGATAACCCCATTGAAGGGGGCACCACACCCAGCTACGGTACTATCAAACAGGTAAGAGAAAAAGTAAACATTCAACTCTTCCCCATCATACGGCCGCGCAGTCTTAATTATTTTTACGATGAGGAAGAATGGCAGATTATTATACAGGATGTAAAAATGTGTAAAGAACTTTTATGCGATGGTGTTTCTATTGGCATTTCTAAACAGGATGGTACTATAGATACCGAACGCATGAAACGCATTGCTGCCATTGCCTACCCCATGGAGCTTACCTGCAACCGCGTTATTGATGCAGTACCCAACCCCTTTGAAGCATTAGAACAAATTATAGATTGTGGCTTTCACCGCATCCTCACATCGGGACAGGCAGCCACCGCACCAGAAGGCATGGATATTTTAAAACAACTGGTGCAACAGGCCGATGGCCGCATCAGCATAATGCCCGGTGCCGGTGTAAAAAGCAGTAATATAAAAGAGTTGGCGGCTGTTACCGGTGCTAATGAGTTTCACACTTCTGCCAGAAAAGCAGCGGCCAATACAGTAAGTTACAGTAACCCCAAAGTAACCGATGCAGGCAATATGTATATTGCCGATGAGGAAGAGTTGCGCAAGATTATAACTATTTTAAATGCCGAGTAATGTGTTGCCGTTAACTGGTGCGACGCAAGGATGCCCAACCGGAGTTACTGCTGCCGGTAACAAAAAATCATATCACTTCTTTTTCTACTGAAGGCTTATGAGTAACGGGGCGCACCGTATAACCCGCTTTGCGCAGTAATTGTATCACGCCTTTTTCTCCACCCAAATGCCCGGCACCTACCGCAAACAGTAAAGAATTTTCTTTCATCAGCGCAGGCATTTTTTGCACCCAATTAGCATTTCGGTTCCACAGTAAAATATCCATGTATTGTTTCATACTTTCTTCTGCGGTGGTCAGCTCAATCATTTTATCAATATCCTGGCTGCGGTACACATCCAGCAACTGATAATCGCTATCGTTGCTGGCAGGTTTGTCTTTATGGGCATTGGCACTGTCTATCAGCATGACCAATTCTTTAGCTTGTTTCTCGTACGGAATGCTATCGAAAATACTGGCCTGGTATTTTATACTTTCTAAACCCTTAATATTTTTGCTTTGCTTTTTTGCTTCTTTCATAATCACCATTTCCATTCCATCTTTTTCTGCACAGGGAAATGTAGATTCAGAAATCATAGCCGTAATAAAATAAGGTTTCATCCGCTCCATCATATTCAATGGTAGTAAACTTTTGCCATTTTTAAAATAATCTTTCACCCGCTTGTACTCTTCCGGCGTTAAAAAATCTGATAAGGTTTTATTGCCCTTCATATTCATATAACTCATAGCACCCAGCGTTTCCATAAAATTATCCAGATCCACTTCAAAATAAACTTCTTTGCTGCTGGCAATGGCATAGCGCAATGAGTCGCTCAACAAAGCGTCTTTAGCACATAGCATGTGCATGGTACCAAATAAATATGAAGGAACTGTAAGTCCGTTGCCGCTAATTTCCCACAGCAAGGTCTTTTCCAACTGAAAAGTATTGACAGCCGTCGCATTCTTTTTAGTAGCCGTTTTTTTCTTTGTTTGTGCAAAGCTTGTAGTAATGCAAAAAACAGCTGCCAGTAAAAATATCAGTCGTTTTATCATGGTTACTTTATTACGTTATGCAAACTACCTCCTTTTTCAAAAAGGCGGTCAATCTTTTTTTCAATAGCAGGTTGTTTTTCTACCGGCGGTGCATGGTGTGGTTTTATGCGGGCATCAATTACCAGCGGGCCATTGCAACCCCAGTGTTTATTTACAGTAAAAGCATCAATGCCATATATGTCGTGAGATGGGTTGGATCTTGTATAAGTAACCCAGAGGTAGTTGTTAATGGTGGCGGCCGTAAAGCCAGCATCGTCAGCAATTACCAACATGGCCACGCCATTTAAAGCAGACAAGTTTTGCTGCAGTTGCGCATCCAGCGTTGCCATTTCTGTTTGTGCCGTTGTATAATTTTTAAAGCCGGTTGA
This sequence comes from Flavihumibacter sp., assembly GCA_033761915.1. GTDB lineage: Bacteria > Bacteroidota > Bacteroidia > Chitinophagales > Chitinophagaceae > JACMLD01. The sequence goes on along the minus strand of JANRMC010000246.1, from coordinate 3,770 downwards.
TTGCAATACCACCACGCCGGGCATGGCCAGTTGTGCATTCACAAAACCATTTAATTCTTTTAATACAGCTGGTGTTTCTGTGCACAAACTGCGTATAACAGCCCCATACGCAGCAAACACCACTTTACTACCGCTGTTTAAACCCGTGCCGGAGTAATCCAGCGTATCAATAGTGGTATTGGTATAAAAATGTACATCCCGCTGCCAATGGATGCGCTCTAAAACATATTGCAGGTAATGCTGTACAGTGTGAGTGGTTAACTGGTTGGTGTCATCTGCCGTAATAAATAAAAACTTGGCCAAACTTAATTGACCTGTACCCAATACATGGTTGGCAATGGTTAACAATTCTGCCGGTTGCTGTGTGGGCAAATACGGTGTGTACCGTTCACTGCCAATGGCCAGCAATAGCGGATGCACGCCGGCAGCATCTACCGCATGCACTTCTTTTAAACCCGGTATTTCCTGTTGCACGGCAGCACCGGTTAACTCATGTATCAATTGTCCAAAGCTGGTATCTTCCTGCGGCGGGCGGCCCACTACCGTAAATGGCCAGATGGCATTTTTCTTTGCATACACTTTTTGCACCCGCATCAGCGGAAACGGATGTTCTAAACTATAATACCCCAAATGATCGCCAAAAGGCCCTTCAGGTTTATTTTCTCCGGGATGCACTTCACCGGTAATAACAAAATCTGCATCGGTGCTGATGCAAAAACCATCTGCGTAACTATATCTGAATCTTCTGCCGCCCAGCACCCCGGCAAACGTCATTTCACTAATACCTTCCGGCAAGGGCATTACTGCAGCTACCGTATGCGCTGGTGGTCCACCCACAAAACAACTCACTTTTAACGGTTGCCCGGCGCGATGTGCTTTTGTTTGATGCACGCCAATACCCCGGTGTAACTGGTAGTGCAATCCAATTTCTTTATTCAATACATAATCGTTGCCCGTAAGTTGTATGCGATACATGCCCAGGTTAGCCTTCATAATACCGGGCTGCGCTATATCTTCTGTGTACACCTGTGGCAGCGTCACAAAAGCGCCGCCATCCATAGGCCAGTGTTGAATAAGAGGTAGCTGATCAATACTAATTTCTGTGGCCAGCACCGGTTTTTGCCAGGCGTTTTTTTTGGGCAGGGCTTTTAATGCCGCCAGTCCGGTACTAAAATTTTTTATAGGATGCTTCAGTGCTTTAACGGGGTCGCTTTTTAAATCAATCAGTTGCTGCACCAGTTTAAACGTAGAGCGAAAAATAAACTTGCTGCGTTCCAGCGTACCAAAAATATTAGACGCAGCCCGGTATTGACTACCTTTTACATTTTCAAATAACAAAGCCGGACCACCCGCTTCAAACAGGCGCAGGTGTATGGCCGCCATTTCAAGATGCGGATCCACTTCTTCTTTCACCCGCACCAGGTGCCCGTTCCGCTCCAGATCTGTCAAACAATCTTCTAAATTTTTATAATGCATGCAATTAAAACAAGTATATGAGTAAATGGTTGATGCAACTGCCCGTAAAAGTAATTGTTTTTATGGAGAGAGCCGGGGGAATGCGATGCAGCTCCGGTTGCCACGCTCGGTTCATCTGTATCGCAGCTATCAGCAAGTTGTGGCAGTTTATCCTGTGGGGTACCGAAGGATAGCACCCTTCAGCCGCAATGCAGGGAGCAACATTTTTTGGGCGTCAGCCAACCGGGCGGTTAAACTTTTCGTATATCAGAGTGTCTATTTATTAAACCCCGTACCGTGAGAACGCAATTATACCCTGTTAAACAAAAAGAAAAGTGGCTGTTGGGCCTGTTGTTCATCGTACTTTTTTTATTAGGCATTTTACTTTAGGTTGATTTATACAGAGCAGTAGTTTTTCATTACTAATAATCCCCCGCTGCAACGGGGGATTATTCTTGGGGTGTTCAGGTATTTTAAACGGCTTAAAAAACGATGGCAGTTTTTTGTAAACCATGAGCTGTTAAAACACAATCAATTTTTAAAAGCATGTGCATACCCAAAGCAGGTATTACCACATTGAGGTATTGGGTGGTGTTGGTTAAAGAAAGAATTTTGTAGCATCAAAAGTTTGATAATCTGTTACACAGAAAATAGAGGTTGTTAATCCGTCGTCAATCTGGCCGGCCCCTGGGCCGGCTTTTTTGCAATTATTACGACCATAATATTACACTGGTTGTTTACTTATCTTTATTTGAGTATTGAATGCGATGATGAAAAAATACAACAATAGAAACTAACTCACACCTATGCTTTTGAAACCGCTATACCTTTTAATTATATTTACAACTGCAGGTTCATCCGGCAGTCACTTAGAAACAAACAAAAGCACTGCTTCCAAAAAATTAATTTTTTATACCACTTCGCTATATGAACGGAGAAATTTTCCATCTAATAAAGCTTTGGTAAAGCAGCTGTACGATGCCCGTACTGAAGTACGTAACCCGGAGATGATAAGCAACTTTATAAAAAAGCTAAACCAGCATTATGGCTTATACAAAAGCCAGCAGGACACCATTACAGATACCCGGATTTACATTGAATTATTGAACGGTAAAAAACCGGAATTGGAAATTGAAATCTTTGCCGGAGGGCAAATACTGTTAATAAACAAAGAACGCTATTTCACCAGTAAGGAGTTTTATGAATTCTTATCCGCTTATATACCTTTAAAGTATAGCGGTTTGAAAGAATTGAAATGAGTTGTTTAGTTTAAATAACTATTAATCAAAAGCGGGAGGTTTGAAAAAGAGAAGAGAGGAACAAATTCAAACATATTTATATGATGAAAGCCAAAAGTAAAATACTCTTTACTCTAATATTTGTTTTACTAATTAGCACAGCAGGCTTCTTTTTTTACAGAAAATCAGTAAGAACATTAACTATTACCGGATTTGCTCACCGAAACGATAGTGTAAACCTTATCATTAATAACAAAAGTTACCCTATAAAATTAGATAACCACTTAAAAAATGGCTTCGAAATTCTCATTTACAAAAAACTCTTGTATAATAGTTATCGGGAAAACGATGACATACGTGTTATGATAGACTCTTCCGGCAAAACTATAATTGATACAACTTTAGTCTTAAATAAAAAGAATACTCATGGAAGGGTCTTTTTTAAAGATCCGGTTGAAACAAACTACAAAAGAAAAGTTTGTTTGTTAAATGATAGCGCTATGATTATTTATTAAGTAAAAAATACCACTAGAATATAACTTTTACACTATTTATTGTCGTCCCCCATATCAACCTCTGTTTCTCTTTAATAAAAAAGCTCACAAACGTACCCACTGCTGAAGGGTGCGACGCAAGGATGCTGCTATGAAATACTGTGGCCGGTTACCTGAACATTCTATTGCAATAAAGCCAGTAACTGCTGTAGTTCTGCAGTTGTATTAAATGCGTGCAACACGATGCGCAACCGTTCAGCACCCCGCGGCACGGTGGGGTATAATATGGGCCGCACATCAAAACCGTTTTGCTGTAACTGTTGCGCCACCTGTTTTACCGTGGCATTGCCGGGCACCACCACGGCCTGTATGGGCGATGGGCTGATTAATTTTTGATAGCGTATAGCTGTTTGCTGAAACTGTTGGATGAGTTGCTGCAAATGCAGTCGCTCTGCATGCAGGTGCGGAAACAACTGATACGCCTGTTGCAATACCGCAATGCTGGCGGGTGGCAGAGCCGTGGTATAAATAAACGCTCTTGAAAAATTAATTAAATAATTACGCAGCGTTGTGCTGCCCAGCA
>JANRMC010000245.1:0-2137 GCA_033761915.1 Flavihumibacter sp. | reverse complement strand
GGTATCCCCTTTATCGAAAAAAGAAAAATTATCTCTATCTAATTCTTCATTACGGTCAACGCCCCGCTCTACTTCAATAGAATAGGTTTTACCGTCTATAATCTGGTCATCAAACACAGAATTAAGACCGGGATAGATAGGATCTCTGTTTGCTTTTGTATAATAGCGTATATAATTTCCAAAACCGGGGGGGTCTGTTACTTTTGCCATCAGCACCACTTTATTAGTGTCTGGGTTATTGGGTGCCTGTTTCCACCAAATAGAATCAATTTTTTTTGTAAGAACGGGTATAGTAGTACTGCCGGTTATGGTTTGCCCGTTGGCGGTAACCAGTAACTCATATTTCTTATTCTGCTCTCCTAAAAAAGCCGTAGCAAGGTTGGCAGAGTCTATACTGTAATAATAAATTTTTGCACCACCCCCGGTGTTGATGGCATACTCTTTTAAGGTATGTGTTTTTGTGCCATTGCTGATTGTAACAACTGCATTGCGTATAAATGAATTGGCCAATAGATCGGGGGTGATTTTTCCAAAATAATCAAAGCTATTGCTGAGTATTACAATGGGCGCCTGCCCGTCTTCAATAGTAGCTTCTACTACAATAGCTGGCGTTGTTTTTTCTATATTAAAACTTACTGCTTTTTCACAGCCCCAAAAAGTGGTAACAATCAATACCAGAACAAGATAACGGTTCATGCCTCAAAGTTAACTGATACGTTATAACAACCAACCACACCCATTTGTTAAAACCGTTTTTTTGATAAATGGTGGAGGGCCGCATAACTCTGGTACTTTTCAAGTATGCCAATGTGGGGTGATGTATTACCGCTACCCGTTTCTTGTAGCGCTGCCGCTAACCGGTGCGACGCAACGGTGTTGCCCAATGTACAAATGCTGGTTACAAAAAATAAACCCCGGACATGTCCGGGGTTTAAATATGATTGTTGGTTACAAATTAACCTAAGTAAGATTTTAAGGCGCTGCTGTAACGTGCTTTTTGTAAACGCTTGATGGCTCTTTCTTTAATCTGACGGATACGCTCTTTGGTAAGATCGTATTTCTGACCAATTTGCTCAATGGTAACACCATTTTCTCCATCCAAACCAAAGTAGGCATTCACAATCTCTGCTTCACGCGGAGATAATGATTTTAATACGCGGCGGATTTCGTTGCGCAATGAATCTTTCATTACATCATCGTCAGTATCATCGCTGCCTTCTAATAAATCGCCCATAGCAACATCTTCTGCTTCGTGCACCGGCGCATCTAATGAAGTGTGGCGGGTATTGCTCTGAAAAATATTGTTGATTTCAGTTTCGCTCATTTCCAAAATATCCGCTAACTCTTCTGTAGAGGTCTCACGTTCATGCTCCTGCTCAAAAGCCATATAAGCTTTGTTGGCTTTATTGTAGGTACCAATTTTGTTTTGTGGCAAACGCACCAAACGACCCTGTTCGGCCAAAGCCTGTAAAATGCTCTGACGAATCCACCACACTGCGTAAGAAATGAATTTAAAACCCTTGGTTTCATCAAAACGCTGGGCAGCTTTAATTAAACCCAGGTTACCTTCATTAATAAGGTCGCTAAGGCTTAAACCCTGGTGCTGGTATTGTTTTGCAACCGATACCACAAAACGAAGGTTGGCCTGTACTAATTTATCTAATGCACGCTGATCTCCCATCTTAATCCGCTGGGCAAGTATCGTCTCCTCTTCCGGAGTGATCATAGAAATTTTAGAAATTTCCTGTAAATACTTTTCAACTGCCTGCGAATCCCGGTTGGTAATCTGTGTAGCAATTTTGAGCTGTCTCATATCTTATCTTGAGTTAATGAATAATCCTACCGTTAAATGTGTTTAGCGGGGTACGGGATCAACAGTTGTAAGACAAGGAATGTTCGGGGGAAGTTGCAGCTTTATAAGCTATTGAGTAGTTAAACCTCAGGTTATCCGTCCAGAACTGCAACAAATGTAATCTGCAATTTTCATAACTCATAGTGTTTGTGGAAAAAACTAACCGCAAACTATTGCAGCAGATCCTTACAAAAGTTAATAAATACCTCATTAAAAATAAAGTCAATCTTAATGTAACCAGCCACGGTGCTATGTTTCAGCAGCCGTTGCGTCGCACACTTCAGC
>JANRMC010000244.1:0-6866 GCA_033761915.1 Flavihumibacter sp. | reverse complement strand
ATTACTATTCTCTTTGTATTGGGTGCTTGGTGGTATTCTGAATCTTTTGATTCTGGCATCGGCTTCTTTCAGTGCTTCTTTTAATACCGGGTTAGACGTCTTTTTAAACTATTACAATGTACTGGATCCCTTACTGGTTTTAGGTATCATGTATTTTTCCAGTAAATCGGCCATTATAAAAAACAGTCTGTTGGTCACCATGTGTCTGTTGCTGGCAGGTATCTTAATTACGGCAATACTCTCTGGCATAAAACACGACACTATTAAATACGTGTTGGGCTTTGGGGTGGTGGCTGTTTTCTTGTTTGCGCTTATAGAAATTATTAACTACATCCGAAAGTTGGTGTTTCATTGGCACGAGGAGGTGATGATATACATTTATGCGGCCATTGTGTATGAGTATGGCACCTACCTGTTTAACTACTGGTTTGACTACTGGTATGAAAACGCCACAGCGCAGGAGTTTTTAGATTCTACACTTGTTTATAATTTATCTACCATTGTGGCTGTAAGCATTTCGCTGGCTTCCTTCCTGCATTCAAAACTCAATCCCCAAAAAAGAGAGGAAACTAAGAAGCCCAATAAGCCCACCGAAAGAGAGATTTTCTATTTGTAAGCCCTGTATGGATGCGCTTGAGTAAGCCCGTTAAGGCTGTTTTTCTTCACAGTTTGTTGAAAACTTCTATGACTTAACATTCCTGTGTATAAGAAGTGAATAATTGTTGCTAACTGCCCGCGGTGGCGGCTTTTTTTTATGCCTCAAAAAGATATATTTGCTTCTTACAAAAATTTTGAACAGTGCGATTAAAGACATTAGAAATCAAAGGATTTAAAAGCTTTGCCGATAAAACCACCTTGCGTTTTGATGAAGGGATTACTGGTGTAATTGGGCCCAATGGTTGTGGTAAAAGCAATATTGTAGATAGCATCAGATGGGTTATTGGTGAGCAAAAAATAAGTCACCTGCGCAGTGAAAATTTAGAGAGCCTTGTATTCAATGGTTCTAAAACCCGCTCTGCAAGTGGTCTTGCAGAAGTGAGTCTTACTTTTGAAAACACCCGTAACCTGCTGCCAACAGAGTTTAACACCATTACTGTTACCCGCAAGTTTTATAAAAGTGGAGAAAGCGAATACCGGTTAAATGATGTGCAATGCCGGTTAAAAGATATTCAAAACCTGTTTTTGGATACAGGTGTGAGTACCGACAGCTATGCCATTATTGAACTGGGCATGGTAGATGAAATAATAAAGGATAAAGAAAACAGTCGGCGCCGCATGTTAGAGCAGGCCGCCGGTATTTCTATTTATAAAACCCGTAAAAAAGAGGCTAAGCAAAAGCTGGATGCCACCGAGCAGGATTTAGCCCGTATAGAAGATCTTCTTTTTGAAATAAATAACCAGTTAAAGAGCTTAGAGAACCAGGCCAAAAAGGCAGAGAAATATTACGAAATAAAGAAAGATTACAGAGAGTTAAGTATAGAATTGGCTAAAGCCGCCTTGGAAGGCTTTAATTTAACTTACCGCGAGCTAAACGAAAAAACTGAAAGCGAAACCAACCGCAAAGTGCAGTTAGAAGCACAGATTGCACAAGAGGAAGCTGCTATTGAACAGGAAAAAGTTGGGTTTATTGAAAAAGAAAGAGAGTTACAAAGCCTGCAGCACAGCTTTAATGAACTGATGCAGCAATTGAGAAGCAAAGAAAATGACAACAACCTGGCTGGGCAGCGCTTAAAGTTTTTGCAGGAAAAAAGTACCAGTCTGGAAGACTTCTTAACAAAAAGCCAGGGACAATTAAACGGCTTGCAGGAAAGTATTGACTTTACTTCTAACCAGGTAGTTGAAGAAGAACAACGCCTGGAAGCCTTGAATACACAGGTAGAAGAATTGAGGCAGGCTGTAGAAAGCACCCGGGTAATTTTTGATGTAAAAAGAGCAGGGGTTGATAGCCTGCGCACAGAAAACATAGCTGTACAACGCAGCCAGTTTGACGCAGAAAAGAAAGTAGCAGTTGCAGATACCTCTATTCAAAACTTGCAACGCACCATTCAGCAAATAGAAGAAGAACGTGACATACGTTACAGCCAGTTAAAGCAATTAGAAGAGGAGCGCATGCACAAAGAGCAAGAGTTGGAAAGCCGTAAAACCGACTTACAGCAATTGCAGGAACTGCATGAAAAAACTAAAGAACAAATATTTACCACACAAGGTGAGTTAGAAGTATTACGGCAAGAGCTGGCCGATGAAAACCGTAAACTGGATGCCAAAAAGAATGAACATGATCTTTTAAAGAGCCTGATAGATTCAATGGAAGGGTATCCGGAGAGTGTGAAGTTTTTGCATAACAATCCCAACTGGAACCATGCAGCCCCCATACTTTCAGATATCATTTATGTAAAGCAGGAGTACCGTGCGGCTGTAGAAAACGTGTTGGAACCTTACCTGAATTATTACGTGGTAAATAATCTGCAGGAAGGCTTACAAGCCGTTCACTTGCTGGATGAGAACAAAAAGGGCAAGGCTAATTTCTTTTTGCTGGATAAAATAAACGGTTTAGAAGCCGCAGCTACCCATCAACCAGATAATACCATTCCTGCCATGCAGGTAATTGAAGTGGATGCCCAATATCGTAAACTGGCTGAACAGTTGCTGGGTAATGTTTATATAGCAGAAAGCGAAGATGCATTAGAAAACAGCAATGGCGCTGTGGTGCTTGAAAAACATGGCAAATACGTTAAAGGAAAATACTCATTAACTGGCGGCAGTGTAGGTTTATTTGAAGGTAAAAAAATAGGACGTGCCAAAAACCTGGAGAAATTACAGGAAGAAATTGCAGCGCAGGAAACCGTGGTTAGCAACTTAAAAGCAGCCATACAGTTTAAGCATAACGAAGTAATAGCCTACAACGAACAGCTAAAAGAAAATGCTATTAAACAGGCGCAGGAAGATATTAACCGCCTCACCAATTTTGTATTCTCGCTGCAAAACAAAATAGAAAACCTGCATGCGCAGCAGGGCAGTTCACAACAGCGTTTGGAAGAGCTGCAGATGAATCTGGAAGAAACAATGGGTGGTGTGGAAGGTGTAAGAAATGAATGGATGCAGTTAGTGGCCACGTTAAATGAACTCAGAGAATCTTTAAAACTGGCCGAAGATACATTTAAAGAAGCTGAAGCAGGGTATAATGGTTCTTTAACTGCTTTTAATGATAGCAACCTGCAGCTTACCCGCCAGCAGAGTAAGATTAATGCTTTAAAACAAGAGAAAGATTTTAAATCGAACCAGTTGAACGATTTGCTGGTGCAGATAGAAACCAACACCTCTCAGTTTAAGCAAACACAAGAAAGCATTACTGAAAGTGAAGAGGCCTTAAGTGGCTTGCAGGAAGAATTGCTCAATCTGTTAAGAAATAAAGAAGCCAGCGAAAAGCAACTGAACGAAGCCGATCAGGCCTATTACAATGTACGCAACCAGTTAAACGAAAAGGAAAGCGAACTGCGTCATAAAGTAAAAGAGAAAGAGCAATTAGAACATGTGCTTTCTGATATTAAAGATCACCTGAACGAGCTGAAACTGCAATTAGCAGGTATGAAAGAACGCCTGCATGTAGAGTTCAGAATAGATCTGGATGATATCATTGATAAGCCACGCAGTTCTGATACGCCGGTAGAAGAGTTACAGGAGAAAAGCGATCGTATGAAGAAGCGCCTGGAAAACCTGGGAGAAGTAAACCCTACAGCTATTGAAGCTTTTCAGGAAATGAAAAAACGTTATGAGTTTATCTTAGAGCAAAAGAACGATCTTATAACGGCCAAAGACAGTTTATTGCAAACCATCCAGGAGGTGGAAGCAACAGCCAACCAACAATTCTTAGATACCTTTAACAAGGTTAGAGAAAATTTCCAGAAAGTATTTAAGGCCCTGTTTACAGAAGATGATACGGCAGATATGGTGTTGGAAAACCCTGAAAATTTAGCCGAAACCAGTATTGATATTGTGGCAAAACCAAAGGGGAAAAGGCCATCATCAATTACCCAGCTAAGCGGTGGAGAAAAAACCTTAACAGCTACGGCGTTGCTATTTGCAATTTATCTTATTAAGCCAGCCCCATTCTGTATACTGGATGAGGTGGATGCTCCGCTGGATGACGCCAACGTAGGCAAGTTTACTAACATGATCCGTAAGTTTAGCGAAGAAAGTCAGTTTATAATTGTTACCCACAATAAGCAAACCATGAGCTGTGTAGATGTTATTTACGGGGTAACCATGCAAGAACCAGGTGTAAGTAAATTAGTGCCGGTAGATTTCAGAAGCCTGAGTAACTAATAAAATAAAAGCTACCCAAATACCTGAGCGCATACAATTGTATGCGCTTTTTTGTTATAGTATCAGCAGTGTAAAATGGGCAACACCGTTGCGTCGCACTCTTCAGCCGCATCGCATATAGGAACGGCGGGCATACTTTTAAGAATATGGCTATTCAACTCTTTGGGTATTTTTCATACGTGTATTACAATACCAATTCTACTGGCAAAAACATATTACACATAAATAAGTTTTGAAGCGGTAACATTACTTTTTTATAGCTATTCTTTTTACTAAAAATGTATTTGTAAATATCCTAGCAATAAATGCACAAACTACTATTGGGTTGTAATGCACATAATCTTAATTTCGTTTCACTTTTTGAGGTTGCAATTCTTGTTTTTCAAACAAGATGAGATGACGGTCGGTGGTCGGCCGTCATTCTCTTTTATAGCCCATCCCTATATTTTCTGCTTTATATTTGATGCAAATCTTACAACTATATGCGCACCATATTACTACTGCTGGTATCTAATATTTTTATGACGTTTGCCTGGTATGGACATTTAAAAGACAAAGGTGTTCCGCTTTGGAAAGCTATATTGGTAAGTTGGGGAATTGCTTTTTTTGAATACTGTTTTATGATACCTGCCAACCGTATTGGTTATAAAGATGGCTTTTCTGCCTTTCAGCTGAAGATGATACAGGAAGTAATTACACTGCTGGTGTTTGCTGTGTTTGCTGTATTGTATTTAAAAGAACCCATGCATTGGAAATACCTGGTTAGCTTTTTATTTTTACTGGGCGCTGTTTATTTTATGTTTATGAAATAAATACAAAAGCGTTGCTACCTGTATTGCTGTTGAAGTGTGCGACGCAAGGATGTTGCCTTGAATTACCAAAGCTGGTAACCTTACAATACCGGACATAAAAAAAGCCCCGGTGTAGAAACATCGGGACTTCGGTATTTGGATCTGATTAGTTCTACAACAAATATAGACTTTTTTACTTCTCGTCAACTTTTATTGACAATTTTATATCATTATTTTTTTCTAAAAAAGCCTCATATTTCTTTAATTCTTCGGCAGAAAGCTTTTTGCCATTAACGGTTAACTCTCCATTACTGAAATCAATGCTCATGCTGCCATTGTTTGCAAGGCCATTGGCTTTAAGTGCTTCAACCAAACCTTCCATTTTGTTTTCACCATTTACTTTTATCTCCACCTTGCCTGTAGTATCGGCCGGGTTATCGGATGTTTTACTTACGGTTACATTTACTTCTTTGGTAATTGTCTGGCTTTTCTTGTCGCCGGTATGGTGCATTTGTGCAAGGGTAGGAGCCACCACCAACGATACAATTGACATTAATTTAATTAAGATATTCATTGAAGGACCTGAAGTGTCTTTAAACGGATCTCCCACGGTATCTCCGGTAACGGAAGCCTTATGAGGTTCAGATTTTTTGTAGAAAATTTCGCCGTTTATTTCTACGCCTTTCTCAAAGCTTTTCTTAGCATTATCCCAAGCACCACCAGCGTTGTTCTGAAACATACCCATTAAAACACCGCTAACCGTAGCACCGGCTAAGAAACCACCCAATGCCTCAGGGCCCATTAAAAAGCCAACAATCAACGGAGAAATAATAGCAATAGCACCTGGTAACATCATTTTTCTAATGGAAGCCTGCGTAGAAATAGCAACGCATTTATCGTACTCTGGCTTACCGGTTCCTTCCATAATTCCGGGTATGCTGCGGAACTGACGGCGTACTTCTTCCACCATTGCCATTGCCGCTTCACCCACCGCACGTATAGCAAGAGAAGAAAATATAAAAGGTATCATGGCTCCTACAAAAAGTGAAGCCAATACATCTGCTTTATAAATATTAATACCATCAATTTGAGCAACGCCAACAAAGGCAGCAAATAATGCCAACGCAGTTAAAGCTGCAGAAGCAATGGCAAAACCTTTACCGGTTGCAGCAGTAGTGTTACCAACGGCATCCAGCACATCGGTTTTTTCACGCACTTCTTTTGGTAATTCACTCATTTCAGCAATACCACCTGCGTTATCGGCAATTGGGCCAAAGGCATCAATAGCCAGTTGCATGGCCGTGGTTGCCATCATACCGGCAGCGGCAATAGCCACACCATATAAACCGGCGCAGGCATAAGAACCGTAAATACCACCAGCTAAAACTAAAATTGGCAAGAAGGTAGACTCCATACCAATAGCTAAACCACCAATTACATTGGTAGCGTGCCCGGTTGATGATTGACGGATGATAGATAATACAGGACGCTTTCCCATTGCAGTATAATATTCAGTAATGATACTCATTAAAGTACCCACCACTAAACCTACAGCAATAGCACCTAAAACACCCCACTTGGTAAACTCGTTACCACGCAATACCATTGTTTCTGGTAAAATATAATAAACAAGTCCAACAGAGGCAATAGCTGTTAAAACTATTGAACCCCAGTTACCCATATTTAAAGCTTTTTGTACATTGTCTGTACTGATACCTGCATTTTCACCAATCTTTACAAACCAGGTACCTA
>JANRMC010000243.1:0-7309 GCA_033761915.1 Flavihumibacter sp. | reverse complement strand
TCAAAGCATCCAGTTCTTTACCGGCATCATCTTCTCCTATAACAGAAAAAATACTGGTGCTGGCCCCCAATGAAACCAGATTCAATGCCACATTGCCGGCACCGCCAATACGCAGCTCTCTCTTATCTAAAGCCACTACCGGCACTGGTGCTTCCGGGGAGATACGCTCTACATGCCCCCACCAATAAGTATCCAGCATTACATCGCCCACCACACCCACTTTAATAGTACTGAAAGACGTAAAGAGTTTATCAAAATCCATAACAGTAATATGTTATTTTTTTGTTGCCCGGCAAAGGTAATATTATTCAACAGCCGTTGCTCGTTAAAAACCCCGACTGGATTTGTGCATGGCTTTCGGGGCACCCTTCAACTGTAAACCAATGTGCAGCTATTTTATTCTGCACCACTGCCACCAGCGAGTTTATTATTTGCCACGGCCAGGTAATACAAAGGAATGCCCGCAAGTGTTATAATTAAACCAGGCCAGGTATATTCTGGCTTATACACTATCAGCAACAGGCAAAAAGCGGTGCCCATTAATATGTACAGTATGGGTAAAAAAGGATAGCCCACCGCCTTATAAGGCCGTTCTGCATCGGGTCTTTTTTTACGAAGAATAAAAATGCCTGCAATAGTAAGCATGTAAAAAATAACCACCACAAAAGAAATCATATCCAGCAACTGACCATATTTACCACTCAGGCTCCATGCGCAGGCTGCAATACATTGCATCCACAAAGCAAACTGGGGTACTGCATTTTTATTTAAAGCCCCCACCTGCTTAAAAAATAATCCGTCTTTAGCCATTGTGTAATACACTCTGGAGCCGGCCAGTATCAACCCATTATTACAGCCAAAAGTAGATACCATAATCATTAAAGCAATAATAACCGTGCCCACGTTACCAAAAATAACATGCGATGCAGCTACTGCCACACGATCTTTTTCGGCACTGGCAATTTCATTTAACGGCAGCACCGAAGTATACATAATATTAGCAGACACATAAATTACCGTTACTATCAATGTGCCTAAAAACAAACTCATTCCAATATTCTTTTGCGGGTTTTTTATTTCACCGGCAATAAAGGTTACATTGTTCCAGGCATCACTGCTGAAAATTGAACCAACCATGGAGGCAGCTACGGCACCAAGTGCAGCCGTAACAGTATAAGAAGCAATGGTACCATCTCCGGTTAGTTTATGCAAATCCCACGCATTGCTCCAGTTGGCAGTCCACACATCTCCTTTAGCCATAATAAAACCAAAAATGATTAAACCAAACAAACTGGCCAGCTTGGTAAGTGTAAAGGTGGTTTGTATGGCCTTACCTTCTTTTACGCCTCTGGTGTTTATATATGTAAGTAACACTATTACTACTATTGATAAAAGCTGTGCTGCAGAAATAGTCATAAAGCCCAAATCTGCTACTATATTATCTTCACTTACTTGTGGAATTAAGTAGGCAGTAAATTTTGAGAAAGCCACCCCTACGGCTGCAATGGTAGCGGTTTGTATTACCGAGAAAAAACTCCAGCCGTACAAAAAACCAATTAATGGGTTATATGCTTCTTTTAAATACACATACTGTCCGCCAGCTTTTGGAAACATGGCACTCAGTTCTCCATAGCTGAGGGCTGCGGTAAGCGTCATAAAACCGGTAATCAGCCAAACAGCAATTAACCAGCCGGCACTGCCCACATTGCGGGTTATATCGGCACTTACTATAAAAATACCTGAGCCTATCATGGAACCGGCTACCACCATAGTGGCGTCTAAAAGTCCTAATGATGGTTTGAAGGTGGTGGATGTTTGACTCATAATAAAGTTTATAAACCTTGAAGATAAGGAAAAGCGTTTTTATTATGAAGCCTGCTGATGCCCGCAGCGGTAAAGATGAACTGAGCGTAGCAAGGATGCTGAACAGGGCGATGCGGCCGGCCGCCTATAAAAAAGCCACCCGAAGGTGGCTTGTATTAATTTTTTTTCTGCTTGTGCATTTCGTTGAGGCCTTTAATGACATCGGCAGTAATATCATATACCGTGTCTTTGTAAAACATAAATTCCGGCTCGTTAGATACAATGAATGCGTAGCGTTTGTCTTTATTATAATCTGACAAAAAATCTTCTATATTCTTCTTTATTTTTTGCTTGGCTTCCATCATATCACTTTCCAGCTTCATAGTAAGCATTTGCTTACGCTGGCCATAGCTTTGCTGCAGCTGCTGACTTTCCCGGTTTGCTGCTTCTGCTTCTGCCTGAGACATGCTATTGCCTTTTTGCTGCCACTCAGCTACTTTCTTTTGAAAGTTTCTTTCCAGTGATTGCAGCTCATTAGCCACCGCTTCTTCTCTTGCCTGGAACGTTTTAAATTGTTCTTTATACAGCTCGTAGCTGTTCTGTATTGAGTCTACATTGAAGTAGGCTATTTTAAATTCTTTATGCTCGTGATGCTTCTCTTCTTTAGCAACGGCACTGCCGGCAGATTTACCGGTAAGCATCATTACAAGAGCTGCACCGGATACCACTGTGGCCAATACGCTCAGTATAATTGAAAGTTGTTTCATGCGGCGATTCTTTTAATGCAAGTTAGATTGATTATAAAAATTGAAAGTGTTAAAAAAATGTGCACAGGAAGGGTTTTTGAACCGGTCAGGTAGAAAAAAAGTAGGAAGCATGCTTCCTACTTTTTATATGATGGATGCCATCTTAATTATTCTTCATCATCAAAGTTCATTGCTTCGCGGGTGGTTTGCAACAACTCATACTCTTCTTTAGAACCTACAATCATGTTTTCAAACTCACGCAAGCCGGTACCAGCAGGTATCGGATGACCTGTAATTACATTCTCTTTCAGACCCAGCATGTCGTCGGTTTTACCTTGTATGGCAGCAGAGCTTAATACTTTGGTTGTTTCCTGGAAGGAAGCCGCAGAAATCCAGCTTTGCGTACCTAATGAAGCCTTGGTAATACCCAGCAATAATGGTCTTGAAGTAGCAGGTTGTGCATCGCGGTATTCAACCAGTTTTTTGTCTGAACGACGTAATAAAGAGTTTTCTTCTCTTACCTCACGCAGTGTAACAATTAAACCTGCTTTTAACTTGGTGCTTTCACCGGCATCTGTAATCACCTTCTTATCAAAGATGTAGTCATTCTCTTCGATAAACGCTATCTTATCTTCTGTATCTTCTTCTAAGAATTTGGTATCACCCGGATCAACGATTTCTACCTTCTTCATCATTTGTCTTACAATCACTTCAATGTGTTTGTCGTTGATTTTTACACCCTGTAAACGGTATACTTCCTGAATCTCGTTTACAACATACTCTTGTACAGCAAACGGACCTTTAATAGACAGGATGTCTCCCGGAGCCACCTGGCCATCACTTAAAGAAGTACCGGCTTTTACAAAGTCGCCATCTTGCGCCAGAATCTGACGGGTTAACGGTACCAGGTATTTCTTTACCACACCATCTTTTGCTTCAATAATGATTTCTCTGTTACCACGTTTGATTGCGCCAAACGTAATTACACCATCAATTTCAGAAACAATAGCAGGGTTGGCTGGGTTACGTGCCTCAAACAATTCTGTTACACGAGGCAGACCACCGGTAATATCTCTTAACTTACCTAATACACGGGGTATTTTAACCAATACCTGGCCGGGGTTTACATCATCTCCACCTTCAACCACGATATGACTGCCTACCGGTAAGTTATATGATTTTACTTCTTTACCACCTTCTACTACCAATGAAGGGATTTTTGTTTTATCTCTGGTTTCAATAACCACTTTTTCACGGTGGCCGGTTTGTTCATCGGCTTCTTCGCGATAAGTAACACCTTCAATAACATTATCAAATTTCACCACACCACCAATTTCAGCAGCAATTACGTTATTGTAAGGATCCCAGGTACAGATTACATCGCCTTTAGCAATTTTCTGACCATCCTTCACCTGTAAAGTAGCCCCGTAAGGAACGTTATTTGTAATTAATAAGCGGTCATTTTTCACATCCATAATTCTCACCTCACCAGTACGGCCTATTACAATCTGTACCGCATCACCTTCATTATTTTTAGCATTTACTGTACGTAAACCATCGAACTGTATGGTACCATCAAACTTGGCTACTAAAGAAGATTCTACTGATGCAGAACCTGCCACACCACCCACGTGGAAGGTACGTAGTGTTAACTGTGTACCCGGCTCACCAATTGACTGCGCAGCAATAATACCTACTGCATCTCCTTTTTGTGCGGTATAACCAGTTGCCAGATTTTTACCATAACATTTAACACACACACCACGCTTGCTTTCGCAGGTTAATACAGAACGGATTTCTACGGTTTCAATACCAGCATCGTCTATTGCTTTAGCAATATCTTCCGTAATCTGATCGCCGGCTTCAACAATCAACTCTTCTGTTTGCGGGTTGTACACATTGTGTAATGATGTACGGCCAACAATCCTGTCAATTAATGGCTCAACGATATCTTCATTGTCTTTTAATGCAGAAGTAGCAATACCACGCAGGGTTCCGCAATCTTCATCATTAATTACCACATCCTGTGCAACGTCCACCAAACGGCGGGTTAAGTAACCGGCATCCGCTGTTTTAAGGGCGGTATCGGCCAAACCTTTACGGGCACCGTGTGTTGAGATGAAGTAATCCAATACGTTCAAGCCTCCTTTAAAGTTTGACAGAATTGGGTTTTCAATGATCTCACTACCGGTAGAACCAGATTTTCTTGGCTTTGCCATCAAACCTCTGATACCAGCCAGCTGCTTAATCTGTTGCTTAGAACCACGGGCACCTGAATCCAGCATCATGTAAACAGAGTTGAAGCCCTGCTTATCGCTGCTTAACTCACGTATCAATGTTTCTGTAATACGGGTATCCACACGGCTCCAGATATCTACAATCTGGTTATAACGCTCGTTATTGGTAATTAAACCCATGTTATAGTTATCCCATACTTCATCCACCTCACCTTTTGCATTATCCAGCAACTCTTCCTTCATATCCGGAATGATAAGGTCGTTTACGTTAAACGACAAACCACCCTGAAACGCAGTACGGAAACCTAATTGTTTAATATCATCCAGGAACTTCGCTGTTTTGGCAATGTTGGTGATTTTTATAATCTCACCAATAATTTCCCGAAGTGATTTCTTAGTTAATAAAGCATTTACAAAACCAACTTCTTTTGGAACGTGTTGGTTAAATATTACACGGCCCACCGTGGTATCAATTAACTTAATAACCACATCACCATTTGCTTCACGTACGCCGGCTTTCACCTTAATCCATGCATGCAAATCCACCTTTCCTTCATTGTATGCAATCAACACTTCATCAGTGCTGTAAAAACGCATACCTTCTCCGCGTACGGTTTCCTTATCAGTGTTCTTCTTACCCTTGGTAATATAATACAAACCTAACACCATGTCCTGTGAAGGAAGGGTAATGGGCGTACCATTTTGCGGGTTCAAAATATTATGAGAAGAAAGCATCAGTAACTGTGCTTCCAATACAGCCGCATGGCTTAACGGAACGTGCACAGCCATCTGGTCACCATCAAAGTCGGCGTTGAATGCAGAAGTAACCAGCGGGTGTAACTGAATAGCTTTACCTTCTATTAATTTAGGCTGGAAGGCCTGAATAGATAAACGGTGCAGGGTTGGGGCACGGTTTAACATAACCGGGTGTCCTTTCAATATGTTTTCAAGAATGTCCCAGATAACGGCTTCTTTTTTATCTACCAGTTTGCGGGCACTCTTTACAGTTTTTACAATACCTCTTTCAATCAGTTTGCGAATAATAAATGGCTTAAATAATTCTGCCGCCATATCTTTTGGCAAACCGCACTCATGTATCTTCAGTTCAGGACCTACCACAATTACAGAACGGCCAGAGTAGTCAACACGCTTACCCAACAGGTTCTGACGGAAACGACCTTGCTTACCTTTTAACACATCGCTCAATGATTTTAAAGCACGGCCACCCTCTGCCTTAACGGCATTAGATTTACGGCTGTTGTCAAACAATGAGTCGATGGCTTCCTGCAGCATACGCTTTTCGTTACGTAAGATTACTTCAGGCGCTTTAATTTCCAGCAAACGCTTTAAACGGTTGTTGCGGATGATTACACGGCGGTATAAATCGTTCAGATCTGATGAAGCAAAACGGCCACCATCCAATGGCACCAATGGGCGCAGCTCTGGCGGAATAACCGGTATATATTGCATTACCATCCACTCAGGGCGATTGGTAATTCTTGTATTGGCATCACGGAAAGACTCTACCACACTCAAACGCTTCAAAGCATCGGCTTTACGTTGCTGAGAAGTTTCATTAGCCGCTGCATGACGCAGGTGAGCACTTAAGCCATCCAGGTCAATACGTTCTAATAAATCATGTACCGCCTCGGCACCCATTTTAGCAATAAACTTCTGTGGGTCTTCGTCTGGCAGGTACTGGTTATCTTTTGGTAAGGTATCCAGTAAATCAAGGTATTCTTCTTCGGTTAAAAGATCACCCACATTCATGGTGTCTTTAATACCGGGTTGTATTACCACAAAACGCTCATAGTAAACAATGGTCTCTAATTTCTTAGAGCTCATACCCAACAGGTAACCAATTTTATTGGGCAAGCTTTTAAAATACCAGATATGCACAACAGGCACCACCAGTTTAATGTGGCCCATGCGTTCTCTGCGCACTTTCTTTTCGGTTACTTCAACACCGCAACGGTCGCACACAATGCCCTTGTAACGGATACGCTTGTACTTTCCGCAAGCACACTCGTAATCTTTTACAGGTCCAAAAATGCGCTCGCAAAACAAACCATCTCTTTCAGGTTTGTAAGTGCGGTAGTTGATTGTTTCAGGCTTCAATACTTCACCAAAACTTCTTTCCAAAATGTTATCCGGAGAAGCCAGGCCAATGGTGATCTTTGAGAAACTGGCCGTTTTTTGACGTTGTTCTTTTCTGAAAGCCATATTCTGTTTACTGTTTGTAGTTTGAATTTTTTGTTACCAGCATGGGTTCTTTACTCAGCATCCTTGCGTCGCACCCTTCAGCCTTTGCGGCTTTATGGTGCTGCGTGTGGTTATGGCGTACAAGTGTGCGACGCAACAGCAGTTGCTTTGGGCTACTGCTGTTGGTTACACCTATACTTTATACTCAATGCTTTTAAAGAACTTTTTCTGCTGCACGGTTTCTTACTGCACGGGCACATTACTTACTCAAATTTCAGGTCTAATCCCAAGCCTCTCAACTCATGTACCAATACATTGAAA
>JANRMC010000242.1:0-7372 GCA_033761915.1 Flavihumibacter sp. | reverse complement strand
TGCATAAAATGCATTTATTTTTATTCAACCATTAAAGTTTGTTCATTGGCAACGGTTGCCATCACCTTTTTATATACCCTGTGGGGGTACCATACAAAATACCATACTATAAATAACAAAGAACCGGCCAATATGCCGCCACTTAACCACAAGGGCATTTCGGTATGGCGGGTTACAAAACCTTCAAAAAAGGCCGCTATTAAAAAAAACGGCATTAAGCCCAGCACAATTTTTACACTGTCTTTAGCGCCGTGCAGCAAGCCCTGCAAACGGGTATAAGTGCCGGGAAACATCCAGCTTTTACCCAATATTAAACCTGCTGCACCGGCAAAAATGATAGCGGCAATTTCTATGGTGCCGTGTATAAATACCACCAGCACCGCCTGCATGCCCAACCCTTTTGCAAAAAAATAATGCATAAAAGAACCCAGCATAATACCGTTTCTAAACAGCAGATAAACTGTATACACCCCCGCAAATACACCCAGCACATATACAAGCAACGATACTTTGATATTATTATAGGCAATGGCCAGAAACATCATCATCGGGTCTTCTTGTTTATACACGCCAAAGGGGTCTCCTTTTTCTATATTCTCGTTGGTCATGTTTACATAACCATCTCCTAAAATAAGCCGCACAAAAGTTTCATCATTGGCGGCCGATAGCCAGCCAATTAAAAAGAATACGGTAAAGAACAGAAAGGCATACAGCAGATCTTTTTGGTAGCGGTGTAAAATAAGCGGCAGCTCGGTAGTAAAAAAAACAATAAAGCGGTTACTCTTTTCTTTACGGTTTTTATATATGGCCAGGTGAAATTTTGAAGCCAGTCCGTTTAAGTACTGTACTGTTTTGCTTTTGGGGTAAAATGTTTTGGCATAGGCCAGATCGTCGGTTAACTGTATAAAGCGTTCGGCCAGTTCATCCGGGTCGTTAGTGGGCACTCTCTCGTATTGTTGCCAGCGGTCTTTATTTTGTTTCAGAAACTGTGCTTCACGCATAGAATAAGTACGTAAAAAACGAATATAGTAATAAAAGCTATACGTTTCAGGTAACTTATTATAAGTTACCAATGCAGTTTTTGCCTGTTTTATAGACAGCTGCCAGTAGCACCGCCGCTGAAACGAGCGTGGCAACGATGCCGCCATGAAAAACAACTGTTGGTAACCTCCTTTTAAAAAACTGCATAAAGTTTACGCACTGCTGCATAGCAAAAACCCCTAATTTTGCCCAACTTTCAAAAAATAAATATGAGTGTTTTAGTTAATAAAAATTCAAAAGTAATTGTACAGGGTTTTACCGGTACAGAAGGTACATTTCATGCCACTCAAATGATTGAGTATGGCACACAGGTAGTGGGTGGCGTTACCCCCGGCAAAGGTGGTGCGCAGCATTTAGACCGCCCGGTTTTTAATACCGTGGCCGATGCGGTTAAGCAAACCGGTGCCAATGTATCTATCATTTTTGTGCCACCGGCTTTTGCGGCCGATGCTATTATGGAAGCGGCTGATGCAGGCATTGCATTGGTGGTTTGTATTACAGAAGGTATTCCGGTGCAGGATATGGTGAAAGCAAAAAATTACCTGTTGGGTAAAAATACCCGTTTAGTTGGACCTAACTGCCCCGGCGTTATTACTGCCGGTGAATGCAAAGTGGGCATTATGCCTGGTTTTGTATTTAAGCAGGGCCGCATTGGTATTGTTAGTAAAAGTGGTACGCTTACGTATGAAGCGGCCGACCAGGTGGCTAAAGCCGGACTGGGTATTTCTACCGCTATTGGTATTGGTGGCGACCCCATTATTGGTACCCCTACCAAAGAAGCGGTTGAGTTATTAATGAACGACCCCGAAACCGATGCCATTGTAATGATTGGCGAAATTGGTGGAGGCATGGAAGCTGAAGCGGCTAACTGGATTAAAGCAACCGGTAATAAAAAACCTGTGGTTGGTTTTATTGCAGGCCAAACCGCCCCTCCGGGTCGCCGTATGGGCCACGCCGGTGCAATTATTGGTGGTGCCGATGATACGGCTGCTGCTAAAATGAAAATTATGACCGAGTGCGGTATTCATGTGGTGCAAAGCCCGGCCGATATTGGTAAAAAAATGAAAGAAGTACTGGGCAAATAAGCTACAAGTGCACATATAAATTTAAACGCTCTGCTATGCAGGGCGTTTTTGTTTTGGTAACCGGCAGTAGTGTTTCATGGCGGCAGCCGATGCGTCGCACCATTCAACGGTGGTATTGCTGATTTAAAATTTCTAATCAGCAACATCCGCTCTCAAATACTATCAGCATATAAAAATAAAGACCGCCGGTAAGGCGGTCTTTATTTTTATAATGCAGCGTCCTATTACTTCCACAATGCAGTGGGGTATTCGCCATCGCTGATCAAAGTATTTAAACTTTCCTGCACACCCGGGGCATCTTCTTTATAGGTAACACCAAACCATTGTGCCGAGGTGGGTATTACTTTAATAACACCGCTGCCATCTTTAATAAACTGGTCGGCCACAATAGGTATAAAAAATTCTGCTTTGGGCTTGGTAATATTTTCACTTAAAAACTGGTTAAACAACTGCTGGCTGATAGTGAATATGGAAGGATGAAAACACCAGAAGTTCATAGACACGCTGCTGTGGCGGGGTAATTCTTTTGGCTCATGCTCATCATCGCACAATACTTTACCATCTTTATCAGCAATATTAATACGCTCTACAATAGATGTTAAGTTACCCTTGGCATCTACCTGGCAAACGCCCCGGTTTACAGTACCGTTATCAGACAATGTCTTTTGCAAATCGTATCCAATAATTGAATAAACCTGCGGTGTGCAATCCTTGGTTAAAAATGCATGTGCTTTTTCAAATGCATCGCGGCCATAAAAATCATCTGCATTAATAACAGCAAACGGTTCTTTAACGGCATTCTTGGCGCATAGTACCGCGTGGGCCGTGCCCCATGGCTTGGTTCTTTCTGCCGGCAATTCAAAGCCATCCATAAAAGCCGTCATTTCCTGAAAAACATAATCCACTGCAATGCGGCCTTTTAATTTGGGCTCAAATATGTTTTTAAAATCTTCAGCAAAATCTTTACGAATAATAAAAACCACTTTGCCAAAACCGGCACGGATAGCATCATAAATAGAATAGTCCATAATGGTTTCACCGCTGGGTCCAAAAGATTGTATCTGCTTCATACTTCCATAGCGGGAAGCCATACCTGCAGCTAAAATGAGTAATGTAGGTTGCATGTGTTATTTTTTTGCGACACGAAAATATAAAATGTAAGTTGTGGAACGAATTTCAAAGCTATTTTATTGCAACTGATATGGTTAACCTTGAAAAGGCAGTGGTACAAACAATACATTTGGGCAGTGCTTCCACCCCCATTTGCATAGATATACTGCGTTTAGATGCTATCCATCCTGTGGTATCGGGCAACAAATGGTTTAAGCTGCGTTATTACCTGCAAACAGCCAAAGAAAAAGGGTACACACAACTGCTCAGTTTTGGCGGAGCCCATTCCAACCACATAGTTGCCACGGCTTGCGCAGCCAAAGAAAATGGGCTGGCAGGTATTGGCATTATCCGCGGTGAAGAGCCCGTTAATTATTCAGCCGCTTTAACCGATGCCCGCAACATGGGCATGCAATTGCAATTCATCAGTCGCAAGGCTTATTCAGATAAAGAGGCACCCGCTTTTATAACTGCATTGCAAAACCAATACCCCCATGCTTTAATAATACCAGAGGGTGGTGCGGGGCCCATGGGTATTGCGGGTGCTGCCACTATTCTAAAAACTATTGATACACGCCCTTACTCCCATATTGTCTGTGCAATAGGCACCGGTACCATGCTGGCAGGCTTAGCAACCGCATTGCTGCCACACCAGCAGCTAATTGGCATACCAGCATTAAAAGGCTTTGATGATTGGTTGTCTGCCCAAACAATAATTGCCCCTGCCCTGCTTCCACAAATACAAGTTTACCCAAACTATCATTTTGGCGGCTATGCTAAAAAAAATACAACCCTCATTTATTTTATGAACCAGTTGTACCAGCAAACGGGCCTGCCTACTGATTTTGTGTACACAGCCAAACTGCTGTATGCTGTTACCGATTTACTGCAGCATAAAATTTTATTACCCACCCATCGTTTACTGGTGGTGCACAGTGGTGGGCTGCAGGGTAACCGTTCTTTACCACATGGTTTATTAGCATATTAACAACATAGTTTTTTTGCAGCATGATATTTGGATATGCCCTGCTGCTATCTTTGTAACACTAATCTGTTAACTATTTATACTCATCAATGAAGCGTTGGGCTGTTTTTTTTCTGTTTACTTTTTGCAGTGGCAATTTGTTGTTAGCGCAAGACATGTTACCTAAATTCTCCTTATTGAATAAAGGCAATAACCGCATTGTAGTTAGCTGGAACAATCCCTACGGCACTGCCATTAAACAATTAAGCATACAACGTTCTTACGACAGTTTAAAAAGTTTTACCACCATTCTTACCCTGCCCGATCCCACGGTTCCGCAGAACGGGTTTGTAGATACCAGGGCCAGTTCAGATAAACTTTTTTACCGGTTGTATATTTTGTTAGACAGTGGCGTGTATCTTTTCAGCAAAAGCAAACGCCCCGTTTTAGATACGGTTAAAGCCAAACCCGCCATCAACGCTACCGGCGTGGTGGAAAAAGAACCCAATTACGATTTGCCCGATGTGCAACCTAAAATAATTGATAAAGACAAAATACAACGCCCCGGCCAGCAGCAGGAAAACATAAAGCCTAAAGAAATGCCCGAGCGTATTATTTATATAAAAAAGAAAGACTCACTGGTAGCAGCCATCAGCGAAAAAAAGATGAAGCCCTTTAAAGATTCTATTGCCTATAAAACCAAAGACACTTTATTGTATGTAACCATCGATACCCTGCAGATAAAACCTTTTGTGCCCAAAGAAGTATACAAGCCATCCAAATATGTGTTTACCGATAAAGATGGCAACATAAAAATTTTACTGCCCGACGCTGCACAAAAAAAATACACCCTTAAGTTTTTTGATGAAGATGGCAGCGTATTGCTGGATATAAAAAAATTACCCGAACCTGTTTTAATACTCGATAAATCTAATTTCCACCATGCCGGCTGGTATAAGTTTGAACTGTATAATAATGCTGAGCTGGTAGAACGCCACCGCCTTTTTTTATCAAAAGATTTTTAAGCGTACTGTAATTGTACGTCAAACACTTTTTCAAAATTTCGCTGCACCTGCTGCTTTACCGTTTCATAATTTAATGGGGCGCCCAGTTCTTTTTCTAAAGAAGTTACCTGTTTATTATAAATGCCGCAGGGCACTATATAATCAAAATAGCGCAGGTCTGTATTTACATTAAACGCAAAGCCATGCATGGTAATCCAACGGCTGCAACGCACTCCCATGGCACAAATTTTTCGTTCTTTTCCTTTAACCGTTGCATCCAGCCACACCCCTGTTTCGCCGGCGCTGCGTTCTCCTTTTAAACCATATTCTGCCATTGTTAAAATAATCACTTCTTCCAGATTGCGCAGGTAGCGGCCAATATCGGTATAAAATTTTTCAAGGTCAATAATGGGGTAGCCCACTATTTGCTGCGGACCATGAAAAGTAATATCTCCGCCACGGTTGGTTTCAAAAAAAGAAATACCCTTTGCTGCAATGGCTGCTTCAGATAAAAGCACATGCTCCATCTTACCACTTTTGCCCAGTGTATAAACCGGCGGATGTTCTACCAGCAATAAATGATGTTGCGTGGGTACCGCCATGGCATCAGCAGCGCCGGGTGTTTTCCAATAGGCTCCTTTTGCCTGCACATTTTGTTGCAGCAAGGCCTCCTGGTAATCCCAGGCTGTTTTATAATCTGTTTGCCCCAGGTCTTTAAAATAAACAGCTTGCATAGCCGGCAAAATTAGTTTAATAAAGTCAATTTATATTTTGTTACCAGCAGTGGTGTTTCACAGCAGCCGTGGTTGCGTCGCACAT
Source organism: Flavihumibacter sp. (assembly GCA_033761915.1). Taxonomy (GTDB): domain Bacteria; phylum Bacteroidota; class Bacteroidia; order Chitinophagales; family Chitinophagaceae; genus JACMLD01. Next base: position 1,349 of record JANRMC010000242.1, on the reverse strand, counting down.
GTCAGCTGCAACGCTACGAGGAACGAATAGTTGTTGCACTTCATCCCGCCTTAGCGGTACTTGTGCCACACAATACAAATAAACATTTTAGTGGTACCCCGCTTTAGTGGTGGTACTGAAGAAAGGAATATGCAAGAAGGTGTAAGCCCTTAAACCTTTTACCCTATATCTTTTACCTTAGTTGATGTGTCCGCCTCTGATGTCGGAACGGCTGCTAAATAGTACTACTAATGCCGGTAACATAATTGTCTTAAAATTTTCTTGAAGGTTTATCTTTGTCCAAATTTTTTTACCACACATGGCCCAGCAAGCAACACCAGAAGATTTTATAGACAATCAGGAAGGCGCCGAAGAACTGTATGAGCGTTTTGCAATTACTATTGATAAAGGACAGGAACCCCTGCGTTTGGATAAATTTTTAGTAGCCCGTATTGAAAATGCCACCCGCAATAAAGTGCAAAAAGCCATTGAAGCGGGGCGTGTATTGGTAAACAACAAAGCCGTGCAGCCCAATTATAAAATTAAACCGGCCGATGAAGTGGTGGTGTACAGCGATAAAGAAGTGGTGGGTGAAGAAATTATACCCGAAGAAATGCCACTGAATATTGCTTATGAAGACAATGATATTTTAATTATTAATAAACCCGCCGGCCTCGTGGTGCACCCCGGCAGTGGTAACCATAGCGGCACTTTGCTGAATGGTGTGGCCTGGTACCTTACCCAGCAAAATAAACAGATTACAGAAGATACCTTGCCCCGCTTTGGTATGGTACACCGTATTGATAAAAACACCAGCGGCTTAATGGTGCTGGCCAAAACAGAAAAAGCTGTAACGTCTTTAGCCAAACAATTTTTTGATCACTCCATACAACGCACATATATGGCCCTGGTGTGGGGCGATGTGCAAGAGGATGAAGGCACCATTGTGGCACATGTGGGCCGCTCTTTAAAACAACGCAAGCTGTTTACTGCCTACCCCGATGGAGAGCATGGCAAAGATGCCATTACACACTACAAAGTATTAGAACGTTTTGGCTATGTAACCCTGGTGGAATGTAAATTAGAAACCGGCCGCACCCACCAGATACGAGTGCACATGCAATACCTGGGGCATCCGTTGTTTAATGATGATACTTATGGTGGCGACCGCATTGTAAAAGGCACGGTGTTTACCAAGTATAAACAGTTTGTAGAAAATTGTTTTGATATGTGCAAACGCCAGGCACTGCATGCAAAAAACATCGGCTTTATACACCCCACCACCCGCAAGCCCGTTTTTTTTGACAGTGAGTTAGCTACCGATATAAAGAATGTAATTGAAAAATGGAGGGGTTACGTTAAAGTAAAGG
>JANRMC010000241.1:0-20848 GCA_033761915.1 Flavihumibacter sp. | reverse complement strand
ACGGCCACCGCGGCGCTGTGCCCGGTATTCAGTGGCTGAAGTACGTTTGATATAACCGAGGTGAGAAATGGTAATAACCACATCTTCTTCTTTTACCAGGTCTTTAATGCGTACTTCATTATCCAGATAAGTAATTTGGGTTTTGCGTTCATCGCCAAATTTATCTTTAACGTCATTCAGTTCAGTCTTTATAAGATCAAAACGCATTTGCTCGTTATCCAGCAACTCTTTCAAGCCATTAATAATGCGTTGCAGTTCTTCATACTCTTCTTTAATCTTATCCCGCTCCATACCTGTTAAACGCTGCAGGCGTAATTCAAGAATAGCTTTGGCCTGTATTTCATCTAAACCCCAACCAGCATTTATCAACGCTTCTTTAGCAATATCAGGGGTGGCAGAAGCACGGATCAATGCAATGACTTCATCCAAATGATCCAGCGCAATTAAATACCCTTGTAAAATATGTGCTTTTTTCTCAGCTTCTCTTAATTCATACAAAGCCCTGCGGATAACCACTTCCATTCTGAACTCTACAAACTCTGTTATAAAATCTTTCAGGTTTAATGTACGCGGACGGCCTTTTACAATGGCCACATTGTTGATGCCGTAAGATGTTTGCAGCTCAGTATACTTGTAAAGCTGGTTAATAATAACGTTGGCAATCGCGTCTCTTTTGAGGTCTACTACCAGGCGGGTGCCTTCTTTGTTATTACTCTCGTTATTGATATGGGCGATGCCTTCAATAATTTTTTCATTCACCAATTGCCCAATCTTGTCGCACAATGCATCCCGGTTTACCTGGTAGGGTACTTCTGTTATTATTAATTGTTCTCTACCGCTTGCTTTGGTATCTACATGTAATTTACCTCTCAAAACCACTCGGCCACGACCAAAATGCATGGCTGCTTTAACACCCTCCATTCCAAAGATGGTTCCGCCTGTTGGAAAATCAGGGGCTTTAACATGTACCATTAATTCATCGATCGTAATTTCTTTATTATTGATGTATGCAATGCAGCCATCAATTACTTCACTAAGATTATGAGGTACAATATTGGTGGCCATACCAACCGCAATACCGCTGGAGCCGTTTATTAAAAGCTGTGGTATTTGGGTGGGTAATACCGTTGGCTCTCTTTCGCTATCATCAAAGTTGAACTGAAAATCTACCGTGTCTTTGTCCAAATCATCCAGCATGTATTCAGACAGCTTTTCAAGTCTTGCTTCGGTATAACGCATAGCAGCCGGGCCATCACCATCCTGGTTACCAAAGTTACCCTGCCCATCAATAAGGGTGTAACGCATACTCCACTCCTGGGCCATACGCACCATACTATCGTAAACAGCAGTATCTCCGTGCGGGTGATACTTACCCAACACTTCCCCCACAATACGGGCTGATTTTTTATAGGCTTTATTGTAGCGTAAGCCCAGTTCGTTCATAGCATATAAAATTCTGCGGTGAACGGGCTTTAATCCATCTCTTACATCGGGTAAGGCACGACCCACTATCACACTCATTGAATAATCAATATAAGCAGTCTTCATCTGCTCTTCAATATTCACTGGTATGATGCGGTTGTTGTCGTTTGTTTCCTGTGGTATTTGATTCTCTTCCATGTTACTTCTATCGTCTGTTTTTTAGCAATATTTCTGGTAGAAATTTCTACTTTTTACGAGGCTGGCAAATCTAACTTTTTTGCCCTTCATAACCTTCAAAAAACAACTGTTTTTTACCCTTTTTATCCACTATTGTGAATACATTTTTGGACTTGGTTTTTATATGTTTTTTAAAGCCTTAAAACGGGCTTTTGCAATGGCTTTTTTGCTGCCAAAACCACCCCTGTTAAACGGAGCGCCGCAACGATGCTGCTATGAAAAACAACTGCCGGCTCACCAACAATTACCTTTTTACAGGCAGCGGTTTTGAATAATTTTTGGCAGTTGGCAGAAGGCACAATTATCTTTACGGCAATGACCTATCAGCAAACACTTGACTATATTTTTACAAGGTTGCCCATGTTTAGCCGCATTGGTGCAGCTGCTATAAAGAAAGACCTTACCAATACCTGGGCTATTTGCCAGGCCCTTAACAATCCGCAAGAGGGTTTAAAATGCATTCATATTGCCGGTACCAACGGCAAGGGGTCGGTGAGTCATATGCTGGCGGCTGTTTTTCAAACAGCGGGTTATAAAACGGGTTTGTATACATCGCCCCACTTAACCGATTTTAGGGAGCGGATTAAGATAGATGGCCACATGATTGCTGAAAGCTTTGTAACTGATTTTATAGAGCGGGTGAAACCTTCTATTGAAACCATTGAACCTTCTTTTTTTGAAATTACAGTTGCCATGGCTTTTGCGTATTTTAAAGAACAGCAGGTGGATATTGCCATTATTGAAACCGGGCTTGGCGGACGATTAGACAGTACTAATGTGGTGCAGCCCGAAGTGGCGGTTATTACCAATATTGGTTGGGATCATATGAATCTGCTGGGCAATACACTGCCATTGATTGCCGCAGAAAAAGCAGGTATTATTAAACCCGGCATTCCGGCTGTTATTGGAGAAACCCTGCCGGAAACAAAACCGGTGTTTGAACAAACAGCCCAACAAAAAAATGCGCCGCTGTTTTTTGCCACTGATCATTACGCTGTACTGGATTGGAGTGTGCAAGCCAACCACCTGCAAACTACTGTACTGAATAAATACAATAACGAACACGAGGCATACACTACCGACCTGGTGGGGCTTTACCAAACCCGCAACCTGCTTACGGTTTTGCAAACAGTAAGATTACTGCAGCAAAAAAGCTGGCAAATATCGGAAGCAGCTCTTAAGAAAGGATTGAGTAATGCTAAAGCGATTACCGGTTTGCATGGCCGTTGGGAGATGGTGCACCAGCACCCTACTGTGGTGTTGGATGTGGCGCATAATGAAGATGGCATGCGGCAGGTGTTGCAGCAATTAGAGCTTACCAATTACCACCAGCTGCATATTATTATTGGCATGGTAAAAGACAAGGAGATTGATAAAGTATTACAGCTTTTACCCACGCAGGCTGCTTACTATTTTACCAAAGCACAAATACCGCGTGCATTGCCAGAAAACGAGTTGCAACAAAAAGCGCAGGGTTACGGTAAAGCCGGTAACGCTTATGCCAATGTAAATCTTGCACTGAAAGCTGCATTGGCGCATGCCACTAAACCCGATTTAATTTTAGTGTGCGGCAGTGTGTTTGTGGTGGGCGAAGTAGACCGGCATCTATTGTAATTGTAAACGCCCCATTTTTAATAAAGCATAGGCAATGCAACAGGTGTGTAACGATTGTACAATTTTGTTTTGCATAAACTGCTCCACTACTTTTTCTAAAGGCACCAGCGCTATTTGTATATCCTCGTTATGATCTAATTGCTGCGCAGCCACCTTACGGCCACCGGTGGCAAAATACAGTTCTGTAAAATTATTTAAAACGCCGGGGTTGGCAGCCACACGGCCCAGGTATTCAATATGCGGAAATTCATAGCCGGTTTCTTCCAGCAACTCACGGCGCATGCCGGTTAAATGATCTTCTCCGGGGTCAACAAAGCCACCGGGTGTTTCATAAATCACTTCTTCAATGGGGTGGCGGTATTGCTGCACCAGCACCACTTCATTATTTTCAGTTAAGGCAAAAGCCGTGGCACTGGTAGGCAGCTCCACCACAAAATATTCTTCCACAATTTTGCCATCGGGTTTTTGGCAACGGTCTTTGCGGGCCGTAAAATATTGATGGTTGCTCAGGTATTCTCTTTTTAAAACATCCCATTTCATAATAACTGTATTTATGTTGTAACCAGCAGCACCGCTTTGCTGAAACCGCGTTGCGACGCTCCGTTCAGCAGCAGTGCAGGGCCGGGGCAATGTTACTGAAAGTATTTTACTATTCTAACAAGCAAAGCTATATTAGCTGATTAATACCTTTAATTAAAAAACCGCCATACCATTGCTTAAAGGGGTACATACAAAACAACAAAACAATTTTGGCTGGCTGCGGCTGATGGCGGCAGGTTGTGTATTGGTATCTCACTCGTATGGCCTACTAAACAAAGGGCTGCAGCAGCCGCAATTTAAAATTGGCAATGCCCAATATATTTTAAGCGATTTGGGTTTGTACATATTCTTTACCATCAGCGGCTACCTGGTAACTAAAAGTTTTTTAGACGCCGCATCTTTGGGCCATTATCTGTGGAAACGTTTTTTAAGAATTGTGCCGGCGCTGGCGGTGGTGAATGCTGCCTGTATTATTATGGGCGCATTTATTACCAGCTTACCGGCGGGCAGTTATTTTGCCAACCCGCAAACAGCTTTATATTTTTTTAAAAACAGTACGCTGGTGGTAAACCAATTTTTATTGCCGGGTGTTTTTACCAGCCTGGATGAACCCAGTGTGAATGCTTCTATCTGGACCATATTGGTTGAAGTAAAATTTTACCTGTTATTAGCTGCCGCCGGCATGCTTACATTACTAAACAGAAAGTTTTTAATGGTGTTATTGTTGGTGGCTGCTTTAATTACCGGTCATTATTTGTTGCGTAATGGTAAATCGGTTTGGTGGGGCATTGACTTTGCTATGTATTTTAACTTTGGTATTTACTTTTTTTTGGGTTGCCTGTTTTGGTTATTACGAACTGTTATTATAATGAACTGGTATTGGTGTGCTGTTACTGCTTTGTTTTTGTTGCTTACACTAAACACCCCGCTGCAGTTTTTTGCCACAGCATTACTGGTTAGCTATGCAGTATTATATATCGGACAGTTAAAAGCCTTTATAGATTTACGCGGAAACGATTTTTCTTATGGGTTTTACTTATATGCTTTTCCGGTGCAGCAATTGGTGTTATTGTATGGCGGATATGATATGCCGGTGTGGTGGCATATCTGCATCAGCAGTTGTATTACACTGGTGCTGGCAGTTGCCTCGTGGAAATTTATTGAGCAACCGGCGCTGGCAAAAAAAGATATATTTATAAAAAAATAAGCACACAGGTTATGTATGCTTATTTTAAATTTTATTGGTTGCTATTTGCTGCCATACTTATTAACGCTGAAGAGTGCGACGCAACAACTGCTGCATAAAGCGCTGAAGCCGGTCTCCTACTCCCATCCCATTTTTTCTTTAAGCGCTGTTACGTGTGCCACATGGTGTTTGCCATGCCATGCATACATACCCAGCAGGTGCCAAAGGGTCATTTGTTTTCCGTGCTCGGGGTGCACTACGGTTTTATTCATCCAATCGTCTTTAGATAAATCTCTGATGGTGGCATGCCAACGGGTATGAACGGCATACAATAAAGTAATAGAAATATTCACCGGCACTTTTTCAATATCTGGCAGCAATGCCCATTCTTTTTCATCGTAGGGGCGTATGGTTGGATTGGTTTCTGTTAAACCCAGCCGAAAACGTATATAAGCATTCATATGGCTATCTGCCACATGGTGTACCAACTGACGCACTGTCCAGCCGCCATCGCGGTAAGGAGTGCTTAATTGTACATCGCTTAATTTTTCTATAGCCAGTTCTAATAACTGCGGCAAAAACTGAATATCCTGTAACCATATTTTTTTCTGTTCTTCAGAAAAAGGTTGCGGCTCATATTTACCTATGGGATAACGGGCATCCTGCATATAATTATTTTAAAGCTTTAATAATGGCTACAAACTCTTCAGCAATTAAAGAAGCACCGCCTACCAATCCTCCATCCACATCGGGCTGAGAAAATATTTCAACAGCATTAGCGGCCTTTACACTGCCACCATAGAGTATTGAAATTTCATTGGCAACGGCGGCACCAAACTGGTTGGCTAAAACGCTGCGCAAGTGCGCATGCATTTCCTGTGCCTGTGCACTGCTGGCTGTTTTGCCGGTGCCAATGGCCCAAATGGGTTCATAGGCAATTACCACTTTAGTCATTTGTTCGGCTGTTAAGTGAAAAAGTGATTCCTGCAGTTGGGTTTCTACATAACTGTTTTGCGTATTGGCTTCGCGAATGCTGAGTGGTTCACCACAACAAAAAATGGGCGTAATATTTTTTTCTAAAAGCAGGTTTAGTTTTTCAGCCAGCATGGCATTGCTTTCTGCAAAATACTCGCGGCGTTCACTGTGGCCAATTACACAAAATTGAATGTTGATAGAATCCAGCATATCTACCGATACTTCTCCGGTGAAGGCACCTGATTTTTTATTATAGCAGTTTTGTGCGGCAATAAAATAATTGGGCTCATCGGCAACTTCACTGTTAGCCATAATTAAAAAAGGAAAAGGTACTGCAAATACCACTTGTTGATGTGCAGCTGGTGCTACTTCTTCTTTCAAAATATCGTTCAGTAATTTTTCACCCTGTTGGTAAGTGCCGTTCATTTTCCAGTTGGCGGCAGCTATTTGCTTTCTCATAATTAGTTTGTTCTTCGGTTTTTTAAAATGTGTGCTCAAAAATATGCTGTAGTGTTTGAATTTCTTTTTCTGTAAGCGATTGTTTTTTTAATTGCTTCCAGTTTTGGATGTCTTTGAGTGCTTTTTCAAATTCGTAACGGGTAACACCCTGGTTGCCCCATGCGAAACTCGGAATATTTTTTGGGGTCAGTCCTTCTCCAAAAATGCTGCAGCAGGCGCCCACTACGGTGCCGGTGTTAAAAGAAGTATTAATGGCACAGCGGGAGTAATCGCCCATAAGCAAACCGCATTTAATACCAGCGTTTGTAAATTCTTTGGTGGCATTGTTCCAAACGGTGACCGGGCTGGCTGTATTTTTTATATTACTGTTTGAAGTGCCGGCACCCAGGTTGCACCATTCTCCAATAACAGCATCGCCCAAATAACCATCGTGTGCCTTATTACTGTAGCCAAATATTACGGAGTTTTTTATTTCGCCCCCCACCGTACAATAAGGCCCAATAGTAGTAGCACCATAAATGCGGGCACCCATTTTAACCACGCTGTTTTCCCCCAATGAAAAGGGGCCGCGTATGGTGGCACCTTCCATTATCTCTGCGTTTTTACCAATATATATAGGGCCATTACTGGCATTTAATATACATTGGTTTAAAACGGCTCCTTCCTCTACAAAAATATTTTGGCTGCCAGTGGTATGCACCCAATCTGGCAGGTGCATAGAATGGCGCCCTTTGGTAATCAGTTCAAAGTCTTGCCGCAGTGCCCAATCGTTGTATTCAAAAATATGCCAGGGGTGTTGCAGTATGCGTACCGCCTCTTGCTGCAAAAAATTTTGTTCGTTGTAATTGCCTTTTAATAAAGCATCAATAAAAGCCTGGCTGGGAACAATATTGGCAGAGAATAAAGCCGGAACGGTACCTGCTTCTGTGGCAGGAGAACTTAAAACAGCATCACTATTAACTGTAACTGTTTGGCCCAGTAGTTTTTCCCATTTCTGACGGATGGTTAAAATACCAATTCGTATATCCGCAGCAGAACGGGTAAGTGTAAAAGGATAAAGATGATTTTTAATAAAGGAATCATCTAGTACAAGCTTAAGCATTGGCTAAGCTACAATTATTATGGGAAAATCGTCCCGGTTTTGGAAGAAATCCGCTACCTCATTTTTTGTAACTGCCTCAGAAACAGTTGTTGGCATTTTGGCCCGTAAATAGAAATGTTATTGGTATAAAACGTACTACTATGAAACAAATTTACACTTCTTACAAAACTCTTTTCTTAGCTATTCTTATTTTATCTATCAGTGGTTTAAGAGCGCAAAACCTTATTACCAATCCCGGTTTCAGCAACGGCAATAACGGATGGAACTATAATGGTATGAACGTGGAGATAAATCCTGAATCTGTTTACGGTGGTGTAGCTTCCAGCAATAACACTTCTGAGATTGATATGGAAGTTGGATTGCGCCAATTAGTTGCCGTTCAAAAAAGCAACAGCTTCTCTTTTAACTTTGTGGCCAGCAGAAGAATTTCAAGTATCACTCCTTCTCCGGCTGGTATCCGTGTTAAAGTTATTGGAGCTACTTCAGGAACGTTATATGTAAACGATATCCGTACTTTCAATAATACTTCATTCTTGTTTCAGGTGGTTAATTACCAGTTTAACATTACTAACCTTTCTAATGATAATAACCTGATCATTGAAATTACCAATTTCAATAACTCTAAAACTTATGGAGTAATTGTAGATAATTTTTCTTTAGTTACTAACAGCACACTGCCTGTTGTTTTTAAAAGCTTTACAGCAAAAAGTAACCAGGCCGATGTGGTATTAAACTGGATCACTGCCAGTGAAATTAACAATAAGCATTTTGTGGTTGAGCGTTCTGTTAATGGTGCTGATTACACGGCTATTGGTACTGTAGCAGCTAATATTACTTACAACTATCAGTTTACAGATAGCAAGGTTAGCAGCCCAGTGGTTTACTATCGTTTGAAGCAGGTAGATATTGATGGCAACAGCACTTATTCAATAGTGGTTAAGGTAAATAATCAGGCTTCAGTACAGTTAACAGATCTGTACCCTAATCCTGCCCGCAGCAATGTTAATGTAGCTATTTCTGTAGCCAATGCAGCTTCTTATCAGTTACAGGTTATCAGCAACAATGGTAAAGTGGTGGTGTCAAAATCTTTAAATGTAACCGCAGGCAGCAGCCAGCACAGTGTTTCTTTAGAAACTGTTAGTGCCGGTGTTTATTACCTGGTGCTGGTAAATACACAAAACGGTACGGTTACACAAAAGCAGTTTGTAAAAAGCTAATTGGGCTGAAGGGCTTGTTGCTGTACAAGTGTGCGACGCAAGCAAAGTTTCATAGTAGTAAAAAAGCCCGGTACATAATTTTGTACCGGGCTTTGTATTTCTTATCGGCTGTGGTTGCTCGTTCAAAACCCCGACAGGATTTGTGTATGGCTTTCGGGGCACTCTTCGGCAGCAGTGCAAAGACCGGGCATTTAGTTTCTGCCGCTGGCTTCAATATAACCTTTCAGTTCGTGGTTAAATTCTTTTTCTTTAATCAGTTGTTCTAAAGAAATATGCATTCTGTAACGCCAGTAATGCTTTGGGTTAGCGGGCACATTAATGCGCTCTTCGTGTGGGTTCAGGCGGCGCAACGCCTCACTCATGCCCAATAAATCCTGCACCTGAAAAATACTCCACATTGCCGGCGAGTATAAATGCTGTATTATAATGGCCCGGTTAATCCATGCTTCGCAGTAGTAAGGGGCATCGCCCCACTGCCCCAGATCGTTATTAAAAAAGCGTTGTATTTTTTCTTTGTCCTCTTCCCACCAGCCGCGGATAGTGCTCATATCATGCGTTGAAGGTGTTACCACACTCATGTACGGTGCATCATTGGGGTGAAAAAATTCTTTAGCCGGGTCTTTAGGCATGCGCTGAATTTCTAAACTTAATATGCCTAATTGTTTCATTACATCAGGTACGCAGCCAGGTACCATGCCCAGGTCTTCGCCACATATCAGCATATTTGTAGCCGCTTTTAGGGCTGGCAGTTTGTGCATGGCTTCCTTCATCCAAAAATCATCCTGTCTCCGGTAGAAATAATCAACATATAACTCTTTTAGTTGTTGCTGGGTGTTATAATCTAATTCTTTAAAAGAGCTGGTTTTGTCCATTTCAATTCTGAAATGAAATTTGGTATGTGCACTGTCATCTTCTTCAATTAAAATAACATTGGCAATAAGACTGTAGAGCCCGTTTCTTAAAAACAGGTCGTGTTCTGTAAGTGCTGTGGTTGCAAAGTGTGCCTCAACTTTTCGTTGGGTATTGTAAGCTTCTTTCAAATCGTATTGCCCCCAGCCGGTAGGTTCTAAAAACAGGGTTCTTATTTCATCTGCAAAATTGCCAAAGGTGTTGTAGAGAACATTATCTGTAATATAAGGTTTGGTATAACGATGGTAGTCGAACCAGATGCGTTTTTCATGAAACTCATTGATATGAATGGGCAATGCGGGTTTAAAAGTACCCAATACGCCATCTACCGCATTTACCGGGATGGACCAGATGCGGAAAAAGCCCAGTATATGATCTATTCTGAACGCATCAAAATAGTTGCTCATCTCATCGAAACGTTGTTTCCACCAGGCAAATCCGTCTTCCTGCATTTTTTTCCAATTGTAGGTAGGAAAGCCCCAGTTTTGCCCGCTGGTGGCAAAATCATCGGGTGGTGCGCCAGCCTGCATATCCATATTATATAAAGCAGGGTTTACCCATGCATCGCAACTATAACGGTATATGCCAATGGGTATATCTCCTTTAACAATGATGCCATTTTTATGAGCGTATTCTGTAGCATCTTTTAATTGCAGGTGCAGGTGATATTGTATAAAATAATTTAAAGCAATGGCATCATAATGTTTTGCTTTAGGGGCTACGTATTTTTCAATAGCGGCTTCGTCGTAGGTGCTATACAGTTTCCATTGACTAAAGTCGCTGGTATTGTTTTTATCTCTCAGGTAGCAGAAGGCAGCATAAGGCACCAGCCAGTGCTTATTGTTTTCAAAAAATTGCTTAAATCCTTCATCTGCTAAAAATTCTTCTTTCTGCACCGTGTACAATTCTTTCAATACAGAAAGCTTAAACTTCATTACCTCTTCATACTCAACAGCAGCTAATTCATTCAGCTGTTTCTGTTTTTTCTTTAAAGGCTTTATCAGATCTGCAAACTTTTTGCCAGCAACTTTATCAAGGTTAATATAAATAGGGTGTAAAGCAAACGCAGATATGGCAGCATAGGGATAAGAATCTGTCCAGCTATGGGTAGCAGTAGTATCATTTACCGGTAGTAGCTGTACCAGCTTCATACCGGTTTTAGCAGCCCAGTCAACCAGTAATTTAATATCCGTAAACTCTCCCACCCCAAAACTGTTTTTAGATCGCAAACTGAAAACGGGTACAGAAACCCCGCTTCCCTTCCAGGTATTATTGGGTATGTGAACAAAGCCATCGTGTAAAACAGTAAGTTTATTTTTATGGGCATCTCCAAAAAGGGTGCGGTTATTACCATCTTCAAAGCCAATGAACTTTTTATCTTTCAGGTTATAGATGCCGTACTTGTACTGAAGCGGAAAACCTTCTCTGGGCATGTTTAACTGTGCCGTCCACCAGGTATCTTCTTTGCTTAATAACACAGGGCTATCAGTGCCCCAGTTACCAAGTGCTTTGCCCGAGCCAACCAGACAGACTACTTCATTTTTTTGAAGTAGTGGCGCTTTAACTTTAAAATTGTGAGTGAACTGTTTAGAAGATTTTGCTTTTATTTTATTATCGTTTCCGGCCAGCAAAATTTGTTGAAAAGGTGCAGAGTAAAAAGCGTTTTCAAATTCACCAGAATGATTCCATGTGTCTACCGTTTGTATTTCTTCGGTGCCGGGTTTAGATGTTTCCACCTGTCTGTCGTTACCCCATTCAATTACTTCATAGCCGTCGGCATAGGTCATTATATATTTATACCGCAGTTGTGAAAATTCTAGTACTTCTATATCAATTTCAAGATGCCAGAACTCCTCATTTAAATAGCTCATAGCCACAGCCCGTGTAGTGTCATTATTGCCTAGTTCAGAACAAGACCCACAAATGCTTAGCTTTTGCCCATAGCTAGTATTAAATCGAACGTAAAAATGAAACTTCATCAAGCAAGGCGTTTAAGGTTACTAAGAGGCACGAATTTATTACAAAGTGTAATAATTACACAACAAAAAACCGCCTCTTTTTAAAATTGAGGCGGCTTTGGTTGTTTTGGGTATTAATTAGTTGTGAATTACAAGCTGCTCAGACAGCAGTTTGCCATTTGTTTGAAATATTATGGTGTACATGCCTTTTTGCAAATTCTCCAACTCTCCAAGGCTGATGGTTACATTGCCTTCTGCATATTGAATGCTCTTGCTTATTATTGTTTTACCATGGCTGTTTACCAACTGCAGTTCTCCCGTGCCCTTTGTTTCCATTGAAAAACTAACCTGGGTAAAACTGCTTGCCGGGTTGGGGCTTAGCTGTAAATGTGTGCTGTAATTCTTAGCTGATAGCATTAAAACATTGCTGGTTTTCACCTTATTGTCGTTATCAACTAACATTAAACGGTAAAATAGCTTATTGCCGGTAAGACCGGTTAAAAGATCTGAATACTGGTAAGCTTTATTGTTTACAGAAACATTTGCTTTAATAATTGCCACCGAGGTATAGTTGATGCCATCCGAACTTCTTTGAAGATAAATGCGGTTGAGCTGGTCGTTTTCAAAAATAATCCAGCTCAGCTCTGCTTTTGTATTGTTTTTAATGCTGCCCTTAAACTCAGTAAGGTGGGCGGCAACCACGGCAACATTGGGCAGGCCCGATGAATCGGGAGATAGCTGTGTATTTGCATACCCATCCTGCTGACCCAAGGCCGCAATTAATAAAACCAGTAAATACCTACGGAAAACAGGGGTTGTTTTTTTAATCATGAAATAGTTTTGTGCTTAAATAATCACCCACAAAAACCTTAACACCAAAAATCCGTTTTAAAGATGATACGACACAAAGCATAAACAACTTTTAAAAATAATGATACAATTTTATAAAAGCAACTGTATAAGTGATAACACCTGTTTTTTTTGCTAAGAAACAAGAAATTATAGCGCCATAAAATGTATTAAAATAAATTTTGCCCTATTTTCGCACAAAATTCATCAAAATGGAAAGACAAGAAAAAAAGAATACAGCATTATGGTGGTTAGTCTTTTTTGCATCAACAGCCGCTTTATTGTTTGCCATTTACGCTCATTGGGAGTGGTTAACCCTTATTCTTCCCTTTCAATGCACTGCTTTTGTAAAAGCTATGGATATTATCTAAAAAACTCATTTGTATATATAGCAAGCCACCGTTTGGTGGCTTTTTTTATGGGGTTACCAGCTTCGGCGTTTCATGGCAGCTATTGTTGCGTCGCACACTTGTGCAGAAACAGGTTATTGGTCCGTAGCAGATAGTACATGGTATTAGTGTTACTATAGACCATTGACGATGGGCATACTTCAGTACAAGTGTGCGACGCAACGATGTTTAATAGTGTGCTAATGCCGGGCAAAAAATTACAAAACCTCCATCCAGGTATGGTCTGCCAATAATTTTACCTGTGCAATAAAAGATTTGTACGGCCCCGAGCCGCCGCCCCACTCTTTGGGACTTACCATTGATACCAGGTGAGAATCATCATGTTTTTCGTAGAGGTAATATACTTGCCCTATTACCGGCTGAAAGCTAAGTTTGGCATTGTATATTATCATTGAAAGCTCTTTGCGGGATTGTATTTCTTGTGCCTGCAAGGCCAGTAGTTCTATTTGTTTTCTTATTTGCTCTAACTGCATATTGGTTTGCTCTTCCATTGCAGTCAGTGCTTTGTGTTTTATTACCCCTTCTTCTGTAGCCTTAATTACAGCACCGCTTACTGAAGCCGAGTAGGGCAAAACACTCATTTGCTTGTGGTAATACTCAATATTGGTATAGGCGCGGCCATCTGCAGTTGTGCCGCGTTGGGTAATGCGCAGGTAGCCATTGGGCATTAACTCGTTTAAAACTTTTAAAACGGGGTGGTTGTTTTTGCTGAAAACGGTTTCAAAGCTGATGCCATCAATAAAATGTGCCTGAACTGTATCGGCCCAATCAATGGCATCAAATGGTTGTGGTGTATTGTCTGCCACCAACGGGTAGTTAAAGGTAAAAGCCTGGTTTTCTAAAGTAACCCAGTTGGTGCTGATGGCAAGTGTGTTTTTATCCGGAGTAGCTTCTATTTTGTAAATACCCGATTTTGGACGAGCCCCGTTTTCGTAGGTTCCTTTCTCTGGAAATAGCTGCCACGATGCTAAAAAGTTATACGCCTGAATCATACCTGCTAATTACAAAAACTATGGTGTTTTGTTGCAAGAAATTATAAATAAATGCCCGTAAAAAAAGAATCCTGCCTTTATGCAGGCAGGATTCTTTTAAAATACAGTGTTACCAAATGTTTTATACTTCTCCCAACACTACCAGTAAAGCGTAAATAACGCCGGGTAGCCAGAATAGTAAGGTAAGCAATAAGCTAATCCAGAACTTGCTGTTTATTTCTTCTTCTTTCAGATAAACCGCTAAAGGTGGCAGTAAAATGCAGAGAATAATTAACAGGGTCTGATCTGTTTCTTTCTTAGAACGGTTGCCATCTTTGTTTGAAGCCTTGTATTTTTTTAATTCTTTTTTGGCTTCTTTAATGCGCATTTTTCTTTCGGAGCGCTTCAGTTCTTTAAACTCTTTAACAGCTTCTGCAATAGCCGTTTCTTTAGGCGTTGGCTCTGTGCTTGCCGGCAGGGCAGCCTGTACATTTGCAGAAAACAGGAAGCTGATAATTACCAGCAACCAGATAGGGGTAGATAATTTTCTCATAGTAGTTTGTTTGTGTTGTAAAAATACACATTGCTGCAGCATTACCCTATTGTATTACTCACTTTTGTGTATAAATTCTTTCAGTGCCCCTGCAACCTTCTGTAATATGTGTTCTTTAATTGCCGGGTTTAAAAACGGTATCGTCAATTTTTACATTGGTTTCAATTTTATCAAAACTAATTTCTCCGTTTGCGTTGATGCGCTTAAAAGCAACCAGGTAGCCATCCGGGGTTTTGCGGTAGTCACTAAAATCGGTGGTTACTTCTGTTTCACTGCCATTTACGGTTGAGGTGGATACAGAGCGTAAAACCAAACCGGCTTCATCTATAAAATAGGTTACTGTTTTACCGTTTGCACGGGTTAGTAAAAGTTTATAGCAGTCCTTACCTTCTATTTTCTCTTTTCCCTGCAGATCAATTTTATTTCCTTTGGCTTTGTAATCATACAAAGGACCCACAATGTCTAGCTGTGACTGCCCTTCTTTTACCTGGTCTTCCGGCATCGCTTGTGCTTCGGTATTACCAGCAAAGGGGTTAAAAGACCATCCTCCTGCCGGGGTTAAAATATTATAACCGGTTTGTCCCATAACAGAAAACTCGGTTCTTACGCCAATGCCATTTGACAGGTAAAATTTTAAAGCTATTTCGTTACCGCCCTGCTCTACTCTGCCCTCCATCACCATGGTTTGCAGGTTCTTTAATTTTTCTGCACCCCCTCTGGCTTCAATGTGCTTGTTAATGATTTCATCAACCGTTTGTGCTTTAGACTGAAGTGTAAAAACAGTTATTACTAAAGCAATGGATAGTATTTTTTTAAACATAAAAATGGTTTTATAATTAGTACAGTAAAGTGTTTAAATGTTACAAAACATAGTATTTTTTTTACGGCCTGCTTTATAGCCTGCATAAAACTAGGCTTGCCGGAAGCCGCGTAAGAATTCTTCTATCAGCATTCTTTTTTTCCCTTCTACCTGCAATTCGGTAATATTAATATACCCATCTGCAGCGGCAAATCGTAAAAATGTTTTACCGTCTGTTTCAAAACTGCCGGGGGCATGTTGGTGAACAGCTTTTGTTTTAGTACTTCCAAAAATTTTGCAAACCTTACCATTTAGCTGGGTAAAAGCGCCGGGGTAAGGTGCCAAACCACGGATATGGTTGTGAATGGTATCGATCTGGTTATTCCAGTTAATTTTACAGGTTTCAGTAAAAATTTTAGGTGCATGTTTAACGGTTTCGGTAATAGCCTGTGGCTTTTCCTGCAGGGTGTTTTCAGCCAACCCGATAACGGTTTTAACCAATAATGCAGCACCAATATCTTTCATTTTATCGTGCACCTGCCCTGCTGTTTCGTTCGTATCAATTGGAATTATTTCTTGTAACAATATATCTCCGGTATCTATTTCATGCTTTAGCTTAAAGGTGGTTACCCCTGTTTCTTTTTCTCCGTTAATAACAGCCCAGTTAATGGGGGCAGCGCCGCGGTATTGCGGCAATAAACTACCATGCACATTAATAGTACCCATGGGCGGCATATTCCATACAATTTCCGGCAGCATACGAAATGCCACCACCACTTGTAAATTAGCATCCAGAGAGCGGAGTGTATTAATAAAATCCGGGTTCTTTAATTTTTCAGGTTGTAAGACATACAGCCCATGCTCAACAGCATATTTTTTTACTGCACTTTGCTGCAATTGCATGCCACGGCCTGCCGGCTTATCGGGGGCCGTAATAACACCTGCAATATTGCAACCTGCTTTTACCAATGCATCCAGACTGGCTACTGCAAATTCAGGAGTGCCCATAAAAACTATCCGTAACTGTTTGTAATCTTTCATTGTGCCGCGAAGATAACAGTTGCTATAGTTTTTAAAAAGTATGTAAACTGCGGTTGTTTACTTAGATGGACTAAAACCCGTGAAAATACCTGAACCGGGTACATCTGCATTGTTCATCCATAATACACGACCGCCTTTTATAGCAGAAAAATACACATCATACCGGCAGGGCTTTCCTTCAATATCAGAAAACTCAATTTTCCAGTTGCTGAGCATGGTAAAACTGCCTGCACCTTTAGCACTGGCTACAGAGGTGCGGCCACCGTATGAATTAGCAGCCACCAGTTGCCATTTATACGTTTGCCCGGCACCAAAATCAAAAAATTGAGACGAAGAATAAGTGCTCATACCAGCACTCATACCGGTAT
The DNA here is from genome assembly GCA_033761915.1 of Flavihumibacter sp. Taxonomy (GTDB): domain Bacteria; phylum Bacteroidota; class Bacteroidia; order Chitinophagales; family Chitinophagaceae; genus JACMLD01. The sequence goes on along the minus strand of JANRMC010000241.1, from coordinate 4,238 downwards.
AAACGTTTGTATAAAATGTATTGCTGGCAAACTTATCTGTGTATTTTCCCAACAAATCTGTGGCAGCCACAGCAAAGCGGTTATAATTTTCCATTTTCTTCATGGCATTAAATGTTGCGCCATCAGTATCCCAGCTCATTTTATCTGCATCTGCGCCAAATTGTTGTACAAAGCTATTTTTATCGGGGGCAATAAATTCCATCCAGCCCGTAGCTTTTCTGAATAACACTACATAAAAACTATTTCCATTGGCGTCGGTTACATCGCCACCGCCAAAATAGGCCCGCTGGTAGTCTAATGAAGGTGATATTATTTTATAATTTTTAAGACTGGTGTACCGCGGGGCTACCAAAATATTCCAGGCATTATTAATTACTGGTTCAGGGTCGGCTGCAATGATGGTGCCCTCTTTAGGGTAATGCAGCAGTACTTTTACATTTCCTTTGATCACTTCTACCCAGTCTTCATGTATGGTGCTGGTCCATCCATCATCAAAATTAGTTGTGCTGAACTGGTAATTACCAGCAACAACAGGATTGGTTGTAGTATTTACCACGGGCGGAGGCGGATTATTATTGTTGTTGTTATTGCTGTTAATTGTTGTGGTATCGTTAAGGGGTGGATTATTGGTATTATTGATTGCACTATCAATAATGGGTGGATTGGTTGTGTTGTTTTGAGGGTTTAAGCCATTAGCATCTGCCAGGTAAAGATTGATTTCTTTTTTTTGTATAGCGAAATACACCATTAATACCCGCTGGCCTTGCTGCAACCAAAAATATTCTTTCGTTCCTTCAACCGGTGAAAGTTGCCAGCCTGCCTGTGTTGCTGATGTGGTAAATGTTTCTATGTTGTAATTGTTGCCGGCAACCAATGGCAGGTATAGTACTTCTGTATTTTGAATGGTGGCTCCAAAATCTTTTGCTTCCATTTCCAACAGCAATTGCGCTGCGCCCACCATCAGCATGCGTTTATCTTGTTTAGAACCTTCCGGTATGCTGATGCCTGAGAGGGCTGATTTTGTTACCGGAAACACTTTTTGTGCCGTTGCTGGTTTATAAAAAAACAGGCAACACAGTATGAGTGCTAATTTGCAAATGCTTTGCAGGCATATGGAATATATATTTTTTTTGTTGCCTGTGGTTACTGCTGTTGAACCGAGCGTGGCAACGGCTGTTGAGAAACGTGAATATGCTGGTATCATACACTAAAAATTTATTCATTAAAAGTACCGGCCTGGCAGTAATGCCGCATCCTGTAAAAAAGGGATTTTGATTATTTTTTTTGGGGCTGTAAACACCAGATTATTTAGCAGCATTTGTTCCGGCTATCCGCTGCAAGCTCCGTTTCACTGCGCTTTCCGCTGCTATCCGGCAGCCTTTGGGCATTAGAATTTTGTAGTACAATTTTTTAGCTTATTGGCCGATACAATTAATTAGGCGTTACATTGCTTTAATTCAATCATTGAACAGAAGCAGATTTTATTGATAAAATATTTTCTTGTGCTTCTGCTCCTTTCCGTTAACTAAAAACAACACTACTGTATATCAAAAAATAAATTCTATATGAATTGATTTTCAACTTTCTTATTAAGATTTGAAATATAAACTCGAAAATTTATGCAATAATGATGGGGCTGTATTAACCAATATCAATTCTGTAAAAATTAGATTTTATTAATTGAAATATATTTATTCTTTAGTAACTTTTATATTGCTGATATAGACTCCTGTTTCTTTTGCATTGTTGGTAAGATTTTCCCAACTGATTGTATTGAAAAGTAGCCCTTCAGGCACTCTGCAATCCTTACAATTACTTCCATAAGCCAGTTTCATGTCTTTACCCGAAACCGCAACCTTTATGTTATTAATAAATAAGTGAATCTCTCCAGTATAAAAACGAAGTTGTACCTGCACCTTTCTTTTTTTGTTGGTGAACTCAGTAAGACTCTTTGTATAAAAGGCGCCTTCATTAAAATTTTCGCGAAAGAGAGGTGGGTTGCTATGCAGCTCAAGTTTGGCTTCCCCGCTGTAATTATTGTTATTTAAATCATTTTCATTGCCTGCTCTTATAGTTAGTTTTAACCAGGCCCCATCTTTCGCCTTGTTTTCTGCTCCGGATGCTAGTAATGGATAAGTACTCATATAGAGTACTACAGCGCCACCGGTTCTGCTGCTGAATTCATCCGTAGCAACATCAAAGTTGACAGAAAAGTTTTGTGGTAATGGTTTTTTTAATGTGAATGGGGAGACTATATTGTTGTATCCCAATTTCAGCCATTTTCCCGTTTCATTTTTAAGAGTTGTAATAGTGGAATGCTCACCGGAAGTACTCATCTTCCAGCCTTTGGCATTTGTACCCTCAGTATTTTTTGAAAAATCATCAGTCAGTAATACGTTGGGTGATGTACTTGTATTGGTGATGCTTGCCGTTTCCATGCCTTTTTTTCTATAGGCATTTAAACGGGCTTTTAGTTGATCTTCATTGGCAGGTTTATAGTATTTGCCTTTTACCTTTTCAGATGAAAAAAAATAATTATAGATATATCCATAATTAATATTTTCCAGCATAGCGGTATTCATTTCATATTGCTGATTTCCGCTAGTGGATCCATGAAACGGCCACCATGCTGTTACCCACTGCGGTTGATCTGTTTTACATTTTTCAATAATCTCTTTCGGTATTTTGTAAACAATTTTATATTGCTTCCGTTCCAACTCAATTTCTCTCACACTAAACGGGTCGATATTATCATCATTAAACCCCAGCAAAACCCGGTCATGACTGGCTCTGAATGCAGCAGGTTCATTTAACTTGTTTTTATTTACCTGTCTCCATTTATTAATTCGGTTCAATACAAGCTCAAATTGTTTTTCTTTATATGCCCATGCCTCAGAACGGCTTTTTTTATCCCTTTCACTGGTGCCGGAAAATGTTCGATCTACTGTTTCCTTTTCTTTTATTTTTTCTTTTGCTATTGAAGCTTCCGCCCTGTCCAGCATTTCACCTATGGTAACCTGTACATATGGTGGTTTATTGTTGGCAGTTAGTATCACACAGTTTTGGCTATTGGTGATACGTGTAATATATTTATTGACGTTTGGGTTGTTTTTAAAATCATATCCTTTTCTCCTGTTAGCCGTTTGTTCTGTCATATAGCCATCAGGTTCCCATGTGAAATAATATTCATCAAAATGGTTTAAAAAATCTATGGGTTCAACAGCAGGTAATACATTTAAAAGAAGACCGAACGGAGTGTTTTCTTCCGAAATAGGTTTGAAGCGTCCTTTCTCATCTGTCCACATTTTATCATGACTGACATTCCATACTTCGAAAGTAACACCATACCAGTTTTTATTATTTATCCTGGTAAATGTTCCCAGGCCGCCAACCGGCGTATAACTTTTTTTTACCCAGCTTACAATACTGTCACAAATTTGTATTCTTCTTTTTTGTACTGGGTCATTGGTTGGTTTTATATAACTGTCAAACCGGTTATTGTTCCACCAGCCAATTACACTGTCCTGAATTCTTTCTTCAGGAGTTAACTGTGCATTTATTGTAACCGGGGCTAGTCCCAGGATCAATAAAAATAGGTGTATTCTTTTCATGCCTTTATTTTTAGTAGGTGTTTACAAAATTTCATGTTCAAAGCTTACTCAAAATGGAAAACTTCTTGGATGCTCAAAACCTGGCATTTCAATCAGCTCCACTGCATTACTCAGTGTTGTTTTCATAATACTAGATTTCATTTTTTTTCCCGCTGGCGGCGCCTCCGTCCATACCAGTTCACCTACACCCACAACGATTTTCCCTTTCGGTTTTTCCTTCCATTTGCCTGTGGCCGGATCAAAAGTCGAAACCTCGCCTTCAAACTCAAGTGTGCCCGGCAGCATCACCATGGTTGTGGGTTCTTCAAACTCAAGTGTACCTTCACCTACTTTTAAGCAATCTGTTTTTAGCCGTTGGTTCAGAATCAACCTGGCCAGTTTAGCTTTTATTATTGCTATCTCGTCTGGCCTTATCACTTCTCCGGTTTTTTTATCTGAAGGAGTTTTTTCCATCGGTGGAATTTTCGGAAGCGGTACTAATTCATCTTCATCATTATTATCTGCATAGGTATTTCCATTCTGGCTAATACTACCTTCTGCGGTTTTTAAATAAGGGTTGCCGTACAATCCTGGTTCTGTTATAGTATTATCAATGCCAAATGAGAGAGAAACATTAGGCATTTTGCC
>JANRMC010000240.1:0-6133 GCA_033761915.1 Flavihumibacter sp. | reverse complement strand
TAAAATGATTCAACGTTTTTTGTGGTTGCACACTAGATTTTTAGCGACCACCCGGGGGTGGTTACTCAAAGCCTTCTAGCTGTTGCTGTTTTTAATGTGCTTGTTTTTTATAAAAAAAGCGACCAGGCTGCGTTTACCGGTATTGACGACGGGCAGAAAACAAAAACGATTAACCTGCAACTGAAAGAAGATAAAAAGAAAGGCTATTTTGGTAAGGTGGAAGCGGGTTATGATTTTAACCGCTATCGTTACGGCAAAGCGTTGGGTAATCTTTTTAACGGAAAGAAAAAGCTGGCTGGTTATGTTACTACTGATAATACCAAATTTGAATCGCTGAACTGGGAAGAAAGAAGAAACTACGGCTCTGATAACAACACCGTGGTTATGGAAGGTGGCGGTATTATGATTACTTCTAACGGCGATGAGTTTAGCTGGGGCCAGGGTTTGCCCAATTCTGTTACTGCCGGTTTGCTGTTTAGCAATAAATGGAACAAGGACCAATACAATACCAATAATAATTACCAGTTTAACCAGCTACAGATAAATGGTATTAACAGCAGCACCACACAAACTATTTTGCCCGATACCAGCTTTGTAAACACCACTAACCAAAACTTTAGCGGTACGCGTCAGCGAAACCGTTTACAAAGTATGTTTGAATGGACGATTGACAGCAGCAGTTCTTTAAAAATGACTGCTGTGGGCTCTTTAAGTAATAATAAAAACACCAATCAGTTTTTGGGTAAATCTATCAACGAAGAAGGGCAGCTGATGAACCAGAGTGACCGCAATACATTGAATAATGATGAAACACAAAACTTCTCTTCTACCCTGTTTTACCGGAAACGTTTAAAGAAAAAAGGCCGCACATTTTCTGCATCTGGCGACCTGAGCTTTACCAACCGCAATAACAATGGATATTTACTGGCCGACAACACCTTTTATAATAGCCTTGGCGGTATTATAAAAAACGAAAAACTGGACCAGAACAAAACGCTGGATGAACAGGTAAATGTGTTAAACACCCGCCTTTCGTTTACAGAACCTATTTCTAAAAATACTTTTGCAGAGTTTAGTTACCGGCTGGGCGTTAACCGTAACAATTCTGAACGCAATACTTTAGAAAAAAGGCAACCATCCGATCCTAAATATGATTTTATGGTGGATAGTCTGAGCAACCATTTTGTATTTAATACAAATACCAATGCAGGTGGTTTGATATTACGCCATAATAAAAGCAAGTATGGCTTTTTTATGGGGGCTACTATTGAACGGGTAAATTTTAACCAGGAAGATATCAGGAAAGGTAATAACAACAGTATTGGGTTTACCAACTTCTTACCTACGGCGGGTATTAATCTTTCTCCTAAAAAGCAACGCCGTATTTCTTTAAACTACAACACATCGGCACGCATACCCAACCTGCAGCAGATACAACCCATTATTGATAATACCGATCCCTTAAATATAACCATTGGTAATAAAAACCTGAAGCAGGAATACCGTCATAGTTTTCGTTTTAATGCCAACGATTACAAAGTGCTGAAGAATAAGAGCATTTACTTTAATATCAACTTTACCATTACCGATAATGCCATTACCAACTCAAACTACATTGATAGCATTGGCCGCCGTATTAACCAGGCCGTGAATGTGGATGGTAATTACAATTTTAATATGTGGAGTTCTTATGGTTTTGAAATAGCACCCTCTTTAAACCTAAACTTTGGTTTAAGCCCTAATATAAACCGCTATATAAATTTTGTAAACGGACAGAAAAATATAAATGACAACAATAGCCTTGGTGCTGAAATAAACCTGGGTTATTGGGGCGAGAAAAAAGTAAACTTCTGGGCAAATTTTCAACCACGATACAACCGCTCCGTGTCTTCTATAAGAAAAGAAGTGGTTACAAAATACTGGACTTACAGCAGCGATATGAACGTAGAGATTAAACTACCTAAAAAGTTTTTCTTTCAACTGAATGCAGATATTAATATTTACCAGAAAACAGCGGTATTTGCCAATACCCGTAATGTGTATTACATCAATACATCGCTGCGTAAAACCTTTCTTAAAAACGATATTATGGAAGCCAAGGTTTACGTAAACGACCTGTTTAACCAAAACCAGGGTATTAACAGAAACATCAGCAGCAACTTTATTACAGAAAGCACCCAGCAGGTTATACGCCGCTACGTAATGTTTTCTCTGGCATACAACTTCAGTAAAAATGGTAAACCCCAAAGCTTTTAATGGTTATACTATGTGGCCGAAAAAAATAAAAACTATCACATGAAACATACAATCTTAAACATACAATTTTGCTTACTGGTTTTATCAGTAATGGCACAGAGCAACCTGTTTGCCCAGCAAGCCAGCTTTTTAACAGCGGGGCGTGTAGAATATGAAAAACGGGTAAACCAGCACCGCATCATTGAAGAAGAAGGCGAAGAAAATTTTTGGGTGGCCGAACAAAAAAAATGGCTGACCAAAGTAACCGCTGATGTGTATGAACTGAAATTTAACCAGCAGAAAAGCACCTTCAGGCTACTCCGAGAAAACACCGACAATAAATATTTCTGGGGTGCCAAACCCAGCGAGTCTGATGTGGCCGTACAGGATTTGCACAACCAGCGGGTGATAATACAAAGAGATGTTTTTGAAAACACGTACCTCATTACAGATAGCATGCGCAGCATAAACTGGCGCATTACCAATGAAACCCGCACCATTGCCGGCTTTGAATGCAAAAAAGCAGTAGGCGTTATTTGCGACTCTGTTTACGTGGTAGCATTTTATACCGATGAAATTATTGCCAGTACTGGGCCAGAAAGCATGAGTGGTTTACCCGGTTTAATTTTAGGTTTGGCCGTGCCCCGCCTGCACACTACCTGGTTTGCTACAAAGGTTGAGTTAACCACACCAGCAGAAACTGAACTAAGCCCTAAACAAAAAGGAAAGAAAATTACTTACCGCGATTTGGTGATTGAAATGAATAAAGGTGTTAAAGATTGGGGTAAAGAAGGTGCCAAACGTATTTGGGCGGCAGTGTTATAAATTTTATGGTGTGCTACTTTTTTATAGCAACTCATCGCTGCTTTAATAATATGCTTTGGGAGGTGAGTAAACAGAAACACATTAAAACATACCTTCTGTACTTAAGTTCTTACCAGCTATTTATTACTATTAATTATAAATAGCTGCATAAAGATTTGCTGTTGAAGTGTGCCCCGAAAGTCCGGCACAATTTCCCGTCGGGGTTTTCAACGAGCAACAATGTTGCTAGTTGTTACCACGCTGGCCCCACTATTACTCTACCAAACGTTACGCGGACACCAATCTCCGTATTTATTACCAATTAAAAAGCCCAGCACAAACTCATGCGTGCCTTTGCTTACGGTGTTTAATCGGGATGTGGTATAATCGTACGCATAACTGATGTTAAACGTATTGGAAACATTTAAACCCACCATTCCGGCAAAGCCATCGTTAATACGATAGCTGGCACCGGCCCACAATAAATCCCGGTACTGAAACTTGGTATTCACATCAAACTGCAAAGGTGCTGGCTGCACATATTTGGCCATTACGCTGGGTGTGGCAGAAATATCATCGTTAATAAAAAAGCGGTAGCCTGCGGTTGCAAAAATATGTGGCACTAATTTTCCGCTTTGCGTGCCTACCTGCTGATTACTAAAAATTACTTTCTGCGGAATAATCTGCTGCGCCGAAAGGCCAATAAAATAATCGCTGCTATACACCCAAACACCAGCGCCAAAATCGGGCTTTATTACGTTTATTTCATTAGAGTTGTATACTACCGGGTCTACCGGCACAGCATTACCAAAAAACAACTTGCTGGCATTTAAACTTACGTTGCGTACCCCCGCTTCAAAACCCGCAGCAATACTGGTTTTGGCACTAATACCTAAGTGATAGGCATAGCTGACATAACCTCCAAACCTATTGAGTGGCCCTGTACGGTCGTTTATAATTTTTAAACCAATACCATGGTGTGGTTTGGCCGCTTCATAATCTTGCCAGTAGCTGCGGCCTCTTGGGTTTTCGCCGGGCATTTCAAAAGAAGTGGCGGTGGTGCGGTCATCGGCCTTACCAATAGGTTTATGAAAAGTAAGATAAGTGGTTACTGGCGCATCCTGCAAGCCCACCCATTGCTGGCGGTGACCAATTTTTACATCGCCATAATTTTCAATACCCGTAATGGCCGGGTTAACAATGTAGTTGTTAATTATATACTGTGTATAGTGCGGCTGTTGTTGCGCCATCATTGCTTTTGTAACCAATAACAAACTCACTATACTCAAAAACTTTTTCATACTTCTTTACTTTTCCGTTTTCTTTTTATACCAGCTTCAGGGCTTTGTTCTGCAGTTGTTGCGTCGCAATCCGTTCAACGGCATTGCCAGTGGCAACAGTGCTTCTATCGTAAAATAGTTACAGAACCATTCATTTGTTTTCTTCCATTCTTCGGATTTATAATCCAGTAATACGTGCCCACCGGCAATGCTTGTCCGTTTAAGCGCCCATTCCATCCCGGGTTTTTATACCCCACCGAGCTGAATACTATTTGGCCATAACGATTATATACTTCTACTGTACAGCCGGGGTAAGAATCCAGAAACTCAATATTCCAGGTATCATTAATACCATCACCATTGGGTGAAAATGCGTTAGGAACTACCGGTGCTTTCAGCACTTTTACAAATACATCATCCGTATCCACACAACCATCTGCTGAAGTTACGGTCAACCGATAAGTTATATCATCTGGTGTGGTTACTTTAGGCGTAGCAATTAAAGCATTGTCCAAATAACTGGCCGGGGTCCATAAATAAGAAACATTATTACCGGTGCCTTTTGCATTTAAAGTTATAAAGCCACCTTCCAGTAAGGTTCTGTCGGGGCCGGCATCTGCCGCCGGTTGCGGATTTACTTCAATGGTTTGTGTGGCACTGATACTGCAACCATTTGCAGCCACAAAACTATAAGTAATGGTATGTATGCCGGGTGTGGCAGCCCGTGGATTGAAAATGCCATTGCTGCTAATACCGGTACCACTGTAAGTGCCGGTGCCTGTTAACCCAAAAATTTCTCTGGCAGCTGTTACCTGGAAGGGAGCTATCTCTTCACAAACATCATTCATAGCATTAAACTGTATTTGCGGGCTGGCACCTAATGTAATTGTACGGGTGGTTTGGTTTACACAACTTAAACCAGAGTACACCACATATCTTACCTGGTAAGTGGTATTGGTTCCTGCATCGGGGTATTTGTGTGTATAGGTTTTGCCCGGCGTGGGTGTATCATCTACGGTTTTATTGGTTGGGTTATTCAGGTAATCCCAATACACTTCTACTTTTACCACATTGCCCACATCAACGGTAGATCCATCAGTAATGGTTACATCCTGATTGCTGCAAAGTGTGGTAGCATTGTTAACGGTAAAGCTGGCCTGTGGTTGAGTACCGTTTACTATAAATGTTTTAAGAGTGTCTTTTACACAACCATCTTTACTGGTAACCGTTAAGCGAACATTATAAGGGCCTGTTACCGTGTAGCGGTGCGAAGGGTCTCTTAATGCAGAGGTATTGGGGTTAGCACCATTAGCATTAGGGTCTCCAAAATTCCACAGGTAGGTAAACTGTGCCTGGCTATTATCTGGTATGGTACTGCTATTGGTAAATACCGCTGCCGGGTCTGTTAAACAAATTTCAGGTGCAATAAAATCGGGGCGTGGAAGATAATTTACAGTTACAGGTCTTACAAAAGGCACTGCATTTTTACAGCCTTTATCAGTTTCAACATTTAGTGTAATTGCATACGGCGTGGTATTGCCAGCAGCAAATGTATGTATGGGGCTCTGCAGTAAAGAGGTTCCGCCATCGCCAAAATCCCAAGTCCATTTTACCAAATTACCGGCGTTAGCTAAAGAAGCATCGGTAAAAGTTATTGGTCTTGTTTCACAAACAGGTGCAGATGTGGTAAAGTTTACCGTAGGCAATGGATTGGCTACAGTGTTTTGTAATAAAGTATCAGAATAGCAACCTTTGTCTGTAACCACATACAGGCGTACTGCAAAAGTATTAGCCGTGGTATAAGTATGTGTGGC
>JANRMC010000239.1:0-4387 GCA_033761915.1 Flavihumibacter sp. | reverse complement strand
TCCCAAACAGAAGGTGTGCTATTCATATGGTCATCTATTGGTGCGCAAGTTAAAAATTCTGCGGGGCTGTTAAAAATATTTTGATGGCCAGCAATAATCCGCTCTTCAGCAGCCGTTGCCACGCTCGGTTCAACTATTTGGCCACTATTGGGCCAGTTTAAAACTTTTCATTCATTAAAAGTCTTTGAAAAAATAAAAAATACTATTATCGGGTAATATTTGATTTTATGAAAAAGATTTGCATTTCTACATATTTATCTATTATTATTTTTTTTAGTGTTATTGGAAATATTGTGTCTTGTAGCATTAATTCAACAAATCACAATGAGTTTATGTCTGCATACGAAATTGATTCCGCCATCAATAAACTTGACTTTATACCAGCCTCCAAAGAAGAAATTTTAGCAGACAGTATTTATAACGAACAGGATAAAACCACTGATAGTCTTATACAATCCAGTAAAAAAAATAAAGAGCTAAACTTACTTAGTAAAACAGATTTTAAAAATAATAAAGCACGAATTTATATTAATCAAAAACAGTCATACACTGACAGTAGTAATTTTCTTTCAGCCCCTTGCTTATGTGAAATATTCAATGATACGCTTTCTATCTCAATGAATGTAGGATTTTTTGGTTCAGCTCAATTCAAAATCAATGTCTATCAATCTCAATACAAATCCTCAGTTTTTCTATACTCAGGCAGGGTTCAGCTTTACAAACGACAAAACGACTCAACTTTTGCAAACAGCATTTTACTTAAAAACAAAATAGAGAGGTTAATACTTAATAAGAAGTTTGAGTCAAACAAAAACGACGCTCTATTTGGGCAACTTCTTTTTACAACAGAGGCATACAATGAAAACAGCAAACAGACACCCCAACTTGATTCAATTAAAGGAAAAATATTTTTTAAATGCCTCCCAAAACTCAAAAAAGCCTCTGACTTTTAGTGTACTATTCGCAGAATCTCTTTCTGGAGACTTAGTTGAAAAAAAAATTGATGGCCAGCAATCCCCCTCTTCAGCAGCTGTTGTCCCGATGAAACGGGATAGACTGTCGCACCCTTCAGCATTAGGATTTCTGATTTGAGATTTGAGATTTAAAATATCAAATGCCGAAGTGTGCGACGCAACGATGTTTAACCGGAGTTACAGCCGCCGGTAACCCCACTCTCAGAAAATAATTTTATATTCGGTTTTTATATAATTAACCACCACGCTATATGAGAATTGTTGCCTTTCTTGCATCCTTACTGGCTACTGTTGCCATAACCGTTGTATTAAACAGCCGCATGGTTTTACCAGCGCCGCTGGCCAGTTTATTAAGTCCGCAACACGGGGTTTGGCAAAACGCTGAGCCTGCCAATGCAGACTTTAATGAAACGCTTAGCCTTACCGGTTTAAAAGGCAATGCAGACGTGTATTTTGATGATAGGCTGGTGCCGCATGTGTTTGCCGATAATGATGAAGACGCTTTTTTTATACAAGGTTATCTGCATGCAAAATTCAGGCTCTGGCAAATGGAATTTCAAACGCATGCTGCCGGTGGCCGCCTTTGTGAAATACTGGGCGATAAGCTGGGACAAACTGATTTGCTGAATAAAGCCGACCGCTATTTCAGAAGACTGGGCATGCGCTACGCGGCAGAAAAAGCATTGGCCGTGGCTGAAGCAGATGTGCCCACCAAAAATATGATGGATGCCTATACCGCCGGCATTAACAGTTATATTGCCACGCTTACCCAAAGCAATATGCCCATTGAATATAAACTGCTGGGCTATCAGCCAGAACCATGGAGCAATTTTAAAAGTGCGTTGTTTTTAAAATACATGGCTTTTGATTTAGCCGGTCATGAAAACGATTTTGAATTTACCAGTGCCCGTAATATTTTATCGCAGTTAGATTATGAAACACTCAACCCGCTGCGCCCCGATTCTTTAGACCCTATTATACCGGCCATGGATGCGGCACTAAAAGCAGCCCCCGGTTTTACACCCGTTAAACCAGCCGGTGCAGACAGTTTGTATTTTACCTATAAGAATGGTGCAGACAGTTTACCCCGCGAGCCACAAAAGCCCGACCGCGATAATGGTAGTAATAACTGGGCCGTAAGTGGCAGCAAAACAAAAAGCGGCTATCCTATTTTGTGCAACGATCCGCATCTGGGCTTAAACCTGCCATCGCTGTGGTACGAAATACATATGCAAACGCCCAACTTTAATGTGTATGGCGCTTCTTTTCCCTGTGCGCCGGCAGTGGCTATTGGCTTTAACGATAGTTGTGCTTTTGGTTTTACCAATGCCGGCCGGGATGTGCGGGATTATTATGAAATAAAATTTAAAGATGCCTCGCACAAAGAATACTGGTTTAACAATGCATGGAAGGCTACCGAGTTCAGATACGAAACCATTAAGATTAAAAACAAACCCGATTATATTGATACCGTTGCCTACACGGTTTTTGGCCCCGTAATGTTTGATGAAACCTACCAGAGCGTGGGTAAAGATGGTAAATGCTATGCCGTACGCTGGAAGGCCCACGACCCCAGCAATGAAATAAAATTATTTTACCTGCTGAACCGTGCAAAGAATTATGCTGATTACAGTGAGGCTATTAAAAGTTTAGAAACCCCCGGACAAAACTGTGTGTTTGCCACCAAGAGTGGCGATATTGCCCTGTGGTGCCAGGGCAGTTTTCCGGCCAAGTGGAGAAGACAGGGCGATTTTATTATGCCGGGCACCGATAGCAGTTATATGTGGCAGGGCACTATACCACAGGCAGAGAACCCGCACCAATACAATCCGCAGCGGGGTTTTGTAAGCAGCGCCAATCAATTACCGGTGGATACCACATACCCTTACTATATTGGCGGCGGCTTTCCTAATTACCGCGGGTGGACGATTAACAAACGTCTTAGTGCCATGCAAAACATAACCCCGCAGGATATGATGCAACTGCAGACAGACAACTACAATGTGTTTGCAGAAATGGCCCGCCCTGTTATGCTGCGTAATATTAACGAAGCCGATTTAAGTGAAGAAGACCGGCCTTATTTTGACATGCTGAAGCAATGGAACCTGCGCAACGACCCGGCAGAAAAAGGCGCCAGCATTTTTGTTACCTACTGGGATAGCCTGGAAGCAGAAATATGGAACGATGATATAGCTGCCATGCACAGCGCTTACTACCCGCACGAAAGTACGTTGGTGGAAGCATTGATAAAAGATACGGCGTTTAAATACATAGATAATATTAACACGCCTAAAAAAGAAACACTGGCCGATATATTACTGATTGCTTTTCAGAAATGCACACCGGCATTTAAAAAAGCAGCGGCAGAAAATAAGTTAACATGGGCGCAGTTTAAAGACACCCGCATTACACACCTTACCAAGCTGGATGATTTTAGCCGCATGCATTTAAATATTGGTGGCGGCACACATATTATTAATGCCACCAAACCCACACACGGCCCCAGCTGGAGAATGGTGGTGCAGCTAAGTCCGCAAACAGAAGCATATGGTGTGTACCCCGGCGGACAAAACGGTAACCCCGGCAGCAAGTATTACGATACGTTTGTAGACAGTTGGGTAACCGCCAAATATTACCCGCTGTGGGTAATGAAAAAAACAGAAGCCACCGACAAACGCATTGTTGGCAAAATAAGTTTTACCAAAGGCTGATAGCAACAAAAAATTACAACACCCCAATAACTAATTACCATGAAATTTATAACCGCCATAGCATTGACTGCACTTTTATGTTTTGCGGCCTGTCTGTATTTGCCCGCATGGAGCGTGGCAGCCATTGCATTTATAGTAGCTGCCTTTATACATCAAACACCCTTAAAAGCATTTTTAAGCGGCTTTATAGCGCTGCTGTTATTGTGGGGTTTGCTGGCTTTTATATACAGCAGCAATAACAACCATGTGCTGGCCCACCGCGTAGCCCCCATGATTATTAAAAAAGACAGTCCATTGATGCTGGTAACCCTTACCGCATTTTTAGGAGCTGTAATGGGTGGCTTTGGTGCATTAACCGGCAGCTTGCTACGCCGTATAAAAACCAGTTAATAGTGTAAGGTTTTCTTTTTAGTAGCCCGGCTTCAGAATAAATATGCGGCATCGTTGCGTCGCACTCTTGTGCTGTTATGGGTAGGCGCGGCGAGGGAGGAGTGATACCGATTTAAAGTCCGCCCGGGGTCTGGCGAAGCCGAGCCCGGGATTACTATAACGAAAACTTGTTTCTTATGGCAGTACGACTAATACACAACAAAGAAGATAATGCCATTTACTTGAGGTCCGCCCGGGGTCTGGCGAAGCCGACCCCCGGGATTACTGTAACGAAAACTTATTTCTTATGGCAGTACGACTAATACACAACAA
>JANRMC010000238.1:0-14414 GCA_033761915.1 Flavihumibacter sp. | reverse complement strand
CAGATATTACCACCAAAGAAATTCTGGATACCTTGCAACAAATTAAACAAACACTGCTATATCAGCACAATGGTTTGTTTATGCACCTGGTAGAAAGCCTGATTAATAAAGTAGAGGTTTTTGGTTTGCATTTTGCATCATTAGACATTCGGCAGGATAGCAGCGTACACACCAAAGTGTTGCAAACCCTGCAGCAAAAAAACAATACCAGTTTTGAACTTATCAGTGCCTACCCTGCTGACAGCTATAATAGTTTTGAACCCGCCAGTGAGGCATTGATTACAGAAACCCTCAACTCTATCAGCGCCATCCGCGATATTCATCAATACAACGGACCGCAGGGTTGTAACCGCTATATCATCAGCCAATGTGCCAGCGCACAAAACGTATTGGAAGTATTTGAACTGTTCTTACTAAGCGGCTGGAAAAAAGACGAACTGAATATTGACATTATTCCGTTGTTTGAAACCATAGAAGATTTACAACAGGCTGCGGCGGTAATGCAACACCTGTATGAAAACCCCACATACCAGCAACACCTGCAGCGCCGCAACCGCCGCCAAACCATCATGCTGGGCTTTAGCGATGGCACCAAAGATGGTGGCTACCTCATGGCCAACTGGGGCATTTATAAAGCTAAAGAAGAACTCACCACCATCTCACGTAAGTATGATATTGATGTAGTGTTTTTTGATGGACGTGGCGGACCGCCAGCCCGTGGTGGTGGTAAAACACATAAGTTTTATGCCAGCATGGGTAAAAATATTTCTAATAAAGAAATACAGTTAACCATCCAAGGGCAAACAGTAAGCTCCAACTTTGGCACTATCGATAGTGCACAGTTTAATATGGAGCAATTGCTGGCAGCCGGCATCTCTAATCATTTATTTTCCACTAAAGACATTACGCTGGAAAAAAATGAAGAAGCACTGTTACAACAATTGGCCGATGAAAGTTTTAAAGCTTACAGTGCTTTAAAAAATCACCCCGACTTTTTAGAATATCTCTCTTATGTAAGTCCGCTTAAATTTTATGCGGCTACCAATATTGGCAGCCGCCCGGCAAAACGTAACAGTGGTGCCCGTTTGTCGTTAAAAGATTTAAGAGCCATTCCGTTTGTAGGTGCGTGGAGCCAGTTAAAACAAAACGTAACCGGTTATTATGGTGTGGGCAGCGCCTTACAGCAAATAGAAACAGAAGGCAAATTGCCGCAGGTAAAACAACTCTATCAAAATTCATTGTTCTTTAAAACACTTGTTGATAACTGCGAAATGGCGATGAAGAAATGTTTCTTTCCGCTTACAGCTTACTTATCAGAACATCCAAGATTTGGAGAAACATGGAATAAAATTTACAGCGAGTACGAGTTAACCCGCCGCATGATATTTAAGATAACCGGCAAAAACGAACTGATGGCCGATTACCCGGTAGAACAATTATCCGTACAAATGCGTGAGCGGATTGTATTGCCCTTAACCACCATTCAGCAATTTGCTATGGCCCGCATCCGGCAAATGGAAGAGCAAATACTAAACAAGCCCATTAAAGAAACCTACGAGAAATTAATCATCCGTTGTTCATTTGGTATTATCAATGCCGGGCGCAACTCTGCATAACAATTTAATATTCTTAATAACCCTGTTTGTTCAGTTTATTTACTGCATAAACAGGGTTTGTTTTTTAAGTTATCTTTATTGCCAATAATTTTTACAATGCAGCAACAGTTAGCCCTCATCAGCCTGGTGGTAAAAGATTACGATGAAGCCATTGCTTTTTACACGCAGCAATTGCATTTTCTATTAGTAGAAGATACAGCAATGAGCGCCACCAAACGTTGGGTGGTGGTGGCGCCGCCTGGCAGCAATGGCTGCAATGTATTATTGGCAAAAGCGGCCACAGAAGAGCAAGCCACCCGCATTGGCAACCAAACCGGTGGCCGTGTATTTTTATTTTTACATACCGATAATTTTGAGCGGGACTACAATAACCTGCTTGCAAACAATATAACCATTGTGCGGCCCCCGCAACAAGAACCTTACGGCACCGTAGCAGTGTTTGCAGACATCTATGGCAACCTGTGGGATTTGATTGAACCAGCTAGTAAATAGATAAGTAGTAAATTATTTATGTAACCAGCACTTGTAATGCTATTGGGCAGTTGTTGCGTCGCACACTTGGGCGGTAGTATAAATACTTTACTTTAAAATATTAATTGAAAAAGTTTTACAAACCCCACCAACATTGCAATAATCATAATAATTAATAGACTAAGACAGCCAAACTTGAAAACCTTATCTGAGAAACTAGGTTTATCTTTCTCTCGAGATATTCCAGTCAATTTACCTTTAATTACTTCAATTCCAATAACACAAATATCGCTTTCTGCATTTATCAAATTTGATTCTTCTGGAAATCTGATAAATGGCTGTTCTTCTTTATTTAAAAAATTATCACTTTTCTGGTCTGCTTTCAATAGCTCTAGAGCCAACATCATTAATCCATCTTTATTAGCTTTTATATAAAAATCTCCGTTTTGTCCGGCATCAAAAATGCCAAAGCTTGAGTCCCCAAAACTTATTGAAGTTTCGAGTGTATCTATAATGTTCTGCAACTCGTTTCTAGTCATACGAAAAAAGATAAATATGTCAAACTAAATTACTGTAACGTAATTAAACAACTGCACAATTTATACTAAAGCACAAGTGTGCGACGCAACGGCTGCTGAGAAAAGTGCTGCTGCCGGCTACCTATTTCTTTTCTCTTAAAAAAATGAACACGGGGTTTTCTGTAACCATGGTTTCAAAAAAACCCTGGCCGCTTTTAATGGTGGTAACCGTTCCGGTGGTGCTGTTATCTTTTAAGCTAACCTGTTTAATGGCAGTACCGCTACTGGTTTTACAATACAATTTGTAGTTGTTTATTTTATTGCCGCTGGTGGTGGGGCACACCATGTAATACGCCACACTGTCTTTGTATTGCTGGTGGCGCAAACGATAGATCCATACATCGCCGCTTTCTTTTACCACGGCATCGGGCTGATAATTTTTTACATGCTGCATTACCGTGCTTAAATAATACCACGATTGGTAAATGCGGTTGCTTTGCGGGCCGCCAATAAAACCACTGGTGGCAAAAGTGCCGGGTGCATCATCATTATTGGTGGCATTGCGCATCATGTAATAAATATATTCATCAATGCCCGATACAAAAGCCGCCATTACAGAACGGATGGTAAGAATGCCCTGGCTCTGCTCTTCGTTATAGCCGGGCAACAGCGGCGCTGCCTGCCAGGATGCCCGGTTACGGTCGTAACCATTTTCGCCCAATATAACAGGTATGCCGGGCAACCATTTATTATGAAAGCTTTTTACTTTGGTTAAACGTTCACGCAGTTTATCTTCTTCGGGACTGATGCCTTTGGTGGGTGGCTTTGAATTATCTTTTTCATCATTACTGTAATGATGATATTGCACACCGCCCTGCCAGATAAACTGCTGATCGGTACGCAGCTGCCGGCAAAGAAATAATAAAGTGCGGGTACGTTGTGTATCCAGTTTAATCATGCCACTGGTCATTAATAAACTGTTGGGGCTGGCATTTTTTATACCCAGCTGTTTACCCATGCGTCCTTCGTGGCCATCATAATCGGCTGTGGAGAGGGCAAAGTAATCCATGGGTGTCCAGTAATTATTGGTCCAGTAAGCATCTTCTTCGTTGCCGTTTTCAAAAGTTGTAATCACATTCAGCGAGGCTTTATTATTATGATTGATGGCCTGTAAACTATTACCGGGCATGGTTGATTTACCATAGTAAGCTGCCAGGTTGTAAAATGTTTTTGCATGGCGGGCATAAGAAAAAGGGTCTTCTGTATTCATGCCCGGTTGTGTAACCGGTTTGTCTTTTTCCGGTACAGATTGTGCTTCTAAATATTTAGGTACCCCCCGCACACTGATCCATATTTCTTTGCCGGCTTTTTGCAAACTATCTGCATAAGTTTCCAGCAACTGCGATTGCGGTTTATAATCGTGGTTGAAATTGGTTTTGTTAGCCGGGTAAGGGGTTTTGTCATTATCATACCATCCCATCATTTGATAGAGGCGTATGCGGTGAATGGGCTGCATCAATGCCAGCGAGGGATAATCGTAACTGTTTACACCCACAAATTTTTCAAAACTTACCGGAGGGCTGGGTTTTTCTTTAACAGTCGTGGTTTGTAACGCTTCTTTGGCATTGCCATATAAAACCATTTCGCTGATAACAGATTTATAACTGTTAAACCGTATCATCAGATAGCGGCTATCGCTGTTGATGGTAAATTGTTTCCAACCCCATGTGGCAGGGCTGCCTGTTTTGTACGCAACAGCCTGTTTCCAATTTTTCATAGTGCCGGTGTATAGCCAGATGCTGTCGCTTTCAAAAGCTTTATCGTACCAGTACAACGCATCTATATGATGCATGGCTTTTAAATCTATAACAATGCGATGCCCTTTACCGGGCGGATAAAAAATAAATACTTTACTGGAAGGTAATGGATTGGTAGCCGGAATTTTTTCAGGGTTTACAGCAGGGTCACAATCCTCATCAAACAAACGAAAGGGTTGGCTGTATCCGCTGGCTTCAGAACCAGAAAGGTCGTACAAATCTGTGGCGGTAATTGTGGTAATTTTTTGGGTTGCAGTAACCGGCATTGCAGCTGCAGGTTTATTATACCAGCTAATGGCATAGTGAATGGCCGACATAATAAGCAATATAATTACTACCAAACCCAGCAACGGTAATACCACGGCTGTATAATTAGGTGATTTTTTGGTGGTGTTTACAGGCATAAGGTGTGCTGACATTTAGCGGTATTTTTTTAGCAAGCCGGTTAACTCCATCATTCCTTCTGTGGCTGGTTTTTCTATAGCCGTAATTTGTAACGATTGGGGTACGGCAGGTATTCTTTTATCAACTATAAACTTGGGTATAAAAGGCGACGCATATTGCAACAATCCTGCAGCCGGATATACCACCAGTGAAGTGCCCGCCACCACAAACAAATCGGCTGTAGCAGTAATGGCAATAGCTTTTTCAATTAAAGGCACCGGCTCTTCAAACCAAACAATATGTGGCCGTAGCTGGGCTCCATCCGCAGCCTTATCTCCCAATTGTATATTACCCGTAATATCATAGATAAGTGAAGCGTCTTCTTCGCTGCGCATTTTTAAAATTTCTCCGTGCAGGTGAATAATTTTTGTGGAGCCGCCCCGCTCATGCAAGTCATCAATATTTTGTGTAATAATAGTAACATCAAAATCGGTTTCCAGTTGGGCCAGTTGGTAGTGTGCCGCATTGGGTTGCGCATGTATAACCTGCGCCCTGCGGTAATTATAAAAGTCTAATACCAGTTTCGGATTGCGCAGCCAGGCCCGTGGCGTGGCCACATCCTGCACATTATAACCTTCCCACAACCCATCCCCATCCCTGAAAGTTTGCAAACCACTTTCTGCGCTGATGCCGGCACCCGTAAGCACCACCAGTTTCTTTTTAGTATTCATTGCTGGTGAAAATTACAAAACAAAAGCCATTGCCCCGGTAAGAAGCTGTTAAACGCTCTTTAAAACCAAAAGCCCCGCAATTTCTGCAGGGCTTTTAAAGTACTACTAATGCTATTTAATTTTAAGCACTGGTTTTAATTTATAATCTCCGGCACCGGTTTTTAAAATAGATAAGGCGGCATCAAAATCTATAATCACAGAATCCAATTGTGCATGTAACTGTTTGCTTAGTTTTATTTTTAAGCCACTTTCGCTGCCGCTGGGTATGGTTAGCGGGTAAACGGTGCTGTCTATTTTAATAGAATTACGGCTGCCCAGTACAAAGCGTATTTCTTTTAATACACCAGCAGGTACCGTATCATAAGCCAGTAAGGTATCTACCCCGTTTTGTAAAGCCAGCAGGTTATAAATGCCAGCATGTGTGTTTAAATCTTTCCAGCCGGTAGAATCGTCGCGGAAATTAACCCGCACTTTCTGTATGTCTACATTAACCTCTGTAGCATTATAGGGATTGTCTGTTAAACGGATTTTTAATTGCGTATTAGCATTACTATCGTTAGAGGACTTTGAACATGCCAGCCAGGTTCCGGTGGCAAATAATAACATGATTGCAATCAATAGTTTTACCTGTTTCATAGTGTAATTTTTATTTAGTCATTCCAAAACTATGCCATCTAATGCTTTTGGGTAGTTTTAATTATAAACACTGCGGGTACGGCCCGTTGCCCTTCTTTGTCAGAAACTTTTATTGTGGGCTTTCCGTTTACCAGCATGCAAGAGCTGCCACCGCCATCCAAATTCAACGCTTCGTTACAATTTAGTTCTTTTAACAGCTGTGCCAGCTCCGTTAAAGAGACGCCTTCTGCCACGCCCGGGTTGCGCCCTTCCACTACCATAATTATTAATTTGCCATCATGGGTATAACCCATGGCCGTGCGGGGGTGCTTATCATTAATAGCCTTGCCGGCAAATTTCAATTCTTCATTATTAGATATTTGTACCTGGCTATTTTGCAGTAATACCGGGCCACCACCAACCGCTGTATGCACCTTCCATTTTTTTAAAGTTTCTGTTACACCTCCTTCATGGCCATTGATAATGGAGGTATTTAATACTGCATTTTCAAATGAAAGGCTGCTTAAAGAATCCTTTATTGGAATTACGGCCCATTGAGAAGCCCAGGCTTTTCGCTTTGCAGAATCTGTAAACAACCAGGCCACATCTGCCTTTCTTTTTTTACTGATGCCAATGGCGCTGCCCAGCGGATGGCGATACGTAAATGTATCTTTCCCTCTTCCGGCCAATGTATGCACATTATAACTTACCAGCCGGCCATTTTTAATAACCGCATTTAAATTCTGATTGGTTTGAAAAGAAAAGAACGTGCTATTTACCACCACCAGCGGCTGACTGTTCTTATCAAAAAATTGTTGGGGTGTTAATCTTCTTTGGCTGCTGGTATCTGCATCAAAAATCAATGCAGGGTTTTTTAAATCGGCACTTACATAATATGCTATTGATGGGCGCCCATTAACGGTGCCGGTGCTTTTAAAAACATGCAGGCCCGCGGGTAAAGGTGCATACAAACTATCTGCATTCATCCATTGCACCTGTGCCCAACAAAAAGGGGTAAGCAATAAAAGCATTACCCCCAGTTGTATTTTTTTATTGCAGCATTTAGGCATGTTGCATTTCTTTTTCTTTTAACCAGGCTTCTTTACCATAACCGGCAAACACATGGCGTTCGCTGTGGTAAGATGATCGCACCAGCGGACCGCTCTCCACATAATCCAGCCCCAGCGTGTAACCAATTTCACGGTATTCCGCAAACTCATCGGGGTGCACAAACCTATCTACCGGCAAATGTTTGCGGGTGGGTTGCAGGTATTGCCCAATGGTTACCACATCACATCCATTATCCCGCAGGTCGGTTAAGGTTTGTATCACTTCTTCTTTGGTTTCTCCAAGGCCCAGCATAATACCACTTTTGGTGCGCATGCCGCCTTCCTTCAATATTCTTATTACTTCCATACTGCGCCAGTACTTGGCTTGTATGCGTACGCGGCGGGTAAGGCGTTCTACTGTTTCAATATTATGGCTCACCACTTCTGGTGCCGCATCAATTAAGCGCTGTATATTTTCTTTCTCGCCTTTAAAATCTGGTATCAGTGTTTCTAATGTAGTATCGGGGTTTAAGGCCTTTACTGCTTTTATGGTATTGTACCAGATGATGGAGCCGCCATCTTTTATTTCATCTCTGTCAACCGATGTAATAACCGCATGCTTCACTTTCATTAAATGAATGGCTTCAGCCACCCGCTGTGGCTCATCCCAATCAATGGGGTCGGGGCGGCCGGTGGCCACGGCACAAAAACCACAGCTGCGGGTGCAGGTATTACCCAATATCATAAATGTGGCCGTGCCGGCACCCCAGCATTCGCCCATATTAGGACAATTACCGCTCTCGCAAATAGTATGTAGTTTGTGTGTATCTACCAGATCTCTTACATGCCGGTAGTTTTCTCCGGTGGGTAGTTTAACACGCAGCCAGTTGGGTTTTTTTACTTTGCTACTCTCTTCACTCATGGCCGGTACAACGGGTAGTTCCTGCATATTTATTCTTTAGTACTTATTATAAAAGTTATGGTGTTACCAGCAGTTGGTTCTTTGTGCAGCATCCTTGCGTCGCACCCTTCAACAGTTGATACATTGAAATATCAAATGAGAAATTCTACCGCCCAAGTGTGCGACGCAACCGGGGCCCAATAGCGTTACCGGGGCTGGTTAACCCCACAAAAATAACTACAAAAACAAGGTTTGCAATGAAATGTTTAGAGCGGCTTTTTACGGCGGCCAAAGAGGATGCTTACATAGCCGTTTAAGAACAGTTGCCGTTCTTTAAGATCGGCCATCTGCCTTATTTTACTGAAGTAATACTCAGCGGTGATGCCCGCTTCTATGGCCGCTACGGTTTCATTAAAACGGCCATAATCAAAACGCATGGCCAGCTTGCCATGTGCGCCGGGTTTTATTTTCATTTCGTTCCAGCCATAGGTAAAGCCAGAGCCGCCAATAATAAACTCGTACTTATTGGGATTATTAAAAATACTATCTATAACCACTCTTTCACGGGCGCCGCTGCCGCTCACCTGAACATCAATAAAATAGGGTTTTAAAAAGCCCATGGTTAAACCGCCCCCGTACAGCATGGAAGCAGAGACCCCATTTTTATTGGCCTTTGTGCCAAACATTTTCATTTGTGCCACCCCTAATTTAAGCTGGTAAAAATTATTGGCCTTGCCAATAACCACAGAGTTAACCTGACCAAAGGGGCCAAAGCTGGAAGTAAGGCGTTCTTCTTTGGGATGCTTTTTTTCCCCCACTTCTACCTGAAAGAGCATCGCATTTTTAACATCTTTATACTTTGCTTTTTCAAAGCTGATGCCATAGCCATCGGAGGCCAGCTTTATACCAAATACATTGTGTTTTTTAAAACCAGGATCCAGTTCTTCCTGCAATTTGAGGCGTGCATTTAAACGGTCTCTTTTTTCGCTGTTCTTATTATCTTTTGCCGGCTTATTGTTTTGTGCAGTAAGCGTTGCGGCCATCACTAAAAACAATCCTGATAATATTAATCGCTTCACTATTTTTGCGTTTTATCTATTAACGTAAATTTAGACAAAAATACTCCACTAAAAACTCTTTTAACTTTTTTTATGCCAACAGCCAGTGTTATATACCAGGGGCAGCTACGTTGCCAGGCCACTCACAACCAAAGCGGATCTTTAATGGAAACCGATGCTCCTACTGATAACCGTGGTAAAGGAGAACGCTTCTCTCCTACGGATTTGTTATGTGTATCGTTGGGCACCTGCATTATTACCACCATGGGTATTAAAGCCGCCGATATGGAAATTGATTTAACCGGTGCCACGTTGCAAATACAAAAACATATGTTTGCCGATCCGCGCCGTGTGGGCAAAATAGAAATAACGCTTGATTTTCCGAAGACGTTGAACCTGTCTGAAAAAGACCGCACTATTTTACAACGTGTAGGCGATAATTGCCCGGTGCAAAAAAGCATTCACCCCGATATTGAAACCGTCATTACCTATAACTGGTAAAATATTTATTGCACCATTTTTAATAAAGCGTTGCCCACCCCACAATCGAGGCAGCGCTTTTTGCTGCAGTATTGTGTTTTTAATTCTATTAAGGCCTGACTATCGAAGGCATGCTGACTGGTAATACCCAATTGTTGCCAACCTGCTGTAATGGTATTTTTTTCTGCCGGCAATTGCTGCAGCCAATACAGGGCTTTTTCTTTCAGCACTTCATCTTTATGCATCAACCCATATGCAAACACCACCGGCACGATGCTGTTTATAATAATCGTCACCACCATTTGGCGGCCCAGCTTTTTAGGTTTGTAATCTGTTGCCTCATCTAACAGGTAATGATAATGCCAGTAATCGTTGGCAGTTACGTTTAATAATTTAATGAGTGCATCAATGGTGGCGGCTTCTTTAATTTTAGAAAACAAATGAGCCGCATCGTATACCAGTGCTGCCAGTTGCGCCAGCCGTACGGTAGGAAAAGAAGCCGGCCGCATCCGTAAAAAATGCACGGGCTGGTTTAGTGGCTGCAATTGGTATTTAGCTTGATAGAACTGGTATTCCCGTTGCAATAATTTAGGGTAATCCTCCGTAAAATCTCCCTGCAGCAAACCTGCCTGTCCCAGTAATAATGCTTCTAATACCGGCAATTGGTTTTTATGTTTTGCCAATATAGTAACCGGTAACGATTTTGCGATGGCTTCAAAAGCATCGGCATTTATTTTAATACCAAAATTGCGGGCCAGCAGCTGCCAGAAAGTTTCTTGCCAATGCTGTTTATTCTGTTGCAATAATTGCAGTGCATAGGCCGCTTTTCGTTCCAGTCTCTCGGCAAGCAGACGTTCTTTCCAGTTCATCCATACTAGCTCTTTTACATGGCTGATGGTTCCGGCACAGGGCACCAACTGCGGGTTGTTCATCCACTGCTGGTATTGCTGCAACATTATTTTAGAAACCCGGTGTTGCAGCTCCAACACCGGCACATGAGTATGAATGGTGGCATCGTGCTGCCAAACAATATGCAACACCACGTTTTTATAATTGGCATCTCCATCGTGCTGGTGTTTCAACCAATCGCTGGTGCGTAGGTGCAATTCTGCAGCACCCACCAATACGGTATTACCAATTTTTACGGAAGCTTCTTTAAAATCGGGCCCCTGATTGGTATTTAAATGGCCCGGGTGTATAATTTGTAAAGGCTCAGCTCCTGCGGTTTGCAGTTCCTGTTTATTATAATATTGAAACTGCCATATAAATTGCAGCAGCCGCTCATTCATGTATCGTTAAGGTTAATGGTTAAAACAGTTACTAAATGTAAAACTTTGGCAGCAGCCGGCCAAAGTACTGTTTATTACTGCACCATTTCTTTTAAAGCCCGTACCACGCGGCTTACTGGCAGGCCCATTACATTGTAAAAATCGCCGGTAATAGAGTGTATGCCCACCACACCAATCCATTCCTGTATGGCGTAGGCCCCGGCTTTATCGTAGGGTTTGTATTTGTCTACGTAAAAACAAATCTCATCGTGCGTTAGCGGGTGAAACTGCACTTTGGTAATATCAGAAAAAGCCATCTCCCGTTCTCCTTTTATAATAACCACACCGGTTATTACCAGGTGTTGCTGACCAGACAATGATTGAATGATTTTAACGGCATCATTGCGGTCTTTCGGTTTGCCAATAATGGTATCTTTCAACACCACAATAGTATCTGCGGCCACTATAATCCGTTCATGCGTCAGTTCTTCTTCAATAGCCAATGCTTTGTTGCGGGCAATATAAACGGGCACCTGTTCCACCGGCAGGTGCGATGGATACATTTCATCGGTTTCTTTTACAATAACATCAAAAGGTATTTCTGCCCACTCTAAAAGTTGTTTGCGCCGGGGCGATTGCGAGGCCAGTATAATGCGTTCCATAAGCAGTGCATTTACGCAAAGATGCTGCTAAATATGCCATTTAAAAAAGATCATTGATAAAATGCCTGTAAACATAACCAGTTTTATTAACTGGCTGATGCGGTGATAATGCGCTGGGGTGCTGGCTTTATAAAACTGCAGCAACATATATACCAGCGGACCAACAATGGCCACCAACCCGTAAACAGGCGCCACCCACCAAAACTGCATTAACCCATACACATGTATAATTATAATGGCCAGTATGAGCACCACCAGCCAAACGGCCACAAACATTTTACTGGCCGGCACGCCCCACACAATGGGCATGGTGCGGCAACCATATTTGGCATCGCCCTGCATGTCTTCTATATCTTTCACCACTTCACGTATCAAAGAAATAATAAAGGCAAAACCACTGTAAATAACAGCCAGCCTGAACAGGCGTTGCAGGTAATGCTGGTAACCCGCACTGGCAGCATCCAGCCATTTAACCGCGTTAAACTCGCAGAAATAAATCACCAGCACCACCCATGCGGTTAAAAGCGATATTACAATATTACCCATCAGCAAGCGCTTTTTAAGAGAAGTGGAATACACCCAAAGCAGCAACACGCATATTAAATTCAATACTCCCAATAGCAGGTTGCTGATTTTATAGCCCACATAAAAAGCCAGTACCACCCCAATGGCCGATAAACTTAAATGCCAGATAATAGCCCAGCGCCTTCTTATTATTTTATTTATTACAATGGCCTCCGGTTTATTAACCTGGTCGATGTTTAAATCAAAATAGTCGTTAATAATATAACCGGCTGCGGCTATCAGTACCGATGAGGCAATAAGCAAGCCCAGTAAAAAAGGAGTTAGTGTGTTTGAAGCACCCGGTTGCAACGCCGGTGTTACAATGCAGTAGTAAAACAATAACTGTGTTAATACAATAAACACCAGGTTAGGCCATCGTACCAAGCGTAAAAAAGCAGCAAATAATTTCATCTGGTGTGTATTGGCTGCAAGATAATTATTGCTTGCTGAAGTAAAAAGCTGCCAGCCCGTTAATTCTGCAGCAGCAATTGCATTTTTATATCGGCGGTCTCAAACGGAGAATTTTCTAATGGCATATAGGTAAAGCCCACACTCTCATACAAGCCCAACGCCGCTTTCAGCTGACTGTTAGAATACAACTGAACTTCGGTTGCCTGCCACTGTTTGGCCTGTTGCAAACAAGCCTGCAGCAATTGCCGGCTGATGCCCCTGCCCTGGTGCTGAGGCGCCACACTCATTTTAGCCAGTTCATACACCCCATCGTGTTCTTTTATTAAAGCAGCCGTGCCCACCACGGCATCGTTGTGCAGGGCCAAAAAAATAATACCTTCTTTGTCAATAATTTCCTGCTGCGGATGGTTCAGTACCCGCAAATCAGCCTCCTCTGTTAAGTCATATGCATCCAGCCAGTGCAGGTTCAGCGCCTTAAAAGCCGCTGCATATTTTTCTTCAAACAAAACAATGGTTACCATCCAGCAAAAATACAAGCTTCATTTTTGTGCTGTTTAATTTTTTGGTAGCCGGCGGTGGTGCTACTATTGAGCAGCCGTTGCGTCGCACCTGTTAGCGGCAACGCTGCGATGGGACGGTTAGCCGATTAAACATTTTAGTAACACCCCGCTAAAAGCAGCCATGCGGAAGCCCCGCATTTAATAACCAGTAACCACGTAAACAGATAGTAATTGGTAGGCAAAAGGCGACATCGTCTAAATACAAAAAGGCGAAATAGCAATCTTAAAAAGGCGAGATGACTTTGTTTGGTTATCAATTAAAAACAGATTTTTTAAAATATAATAGTGACGTATATTTATATGTTGCCTGCAATATTATGACGACACCTCAATTATCTATTTTATTAGCATCCGGCTTTTCTGTTCCAGAAGGACTGCCGACTATTGCTGATATCAACAAGAAATTTTCCAATTTAAGAGAGGACGATTTTTATTTAACTTCCACTCAAACTGCTGGCTTCTATACTTCAGATTATCGTGACCCAAACGCATGGTCGTCCACAACTGACCGTAGGTTTGCTCAAGAGTTTACAAGTTTTTATAGAAAAGAGATTCTAAATGATGACATAGACAAATTCAATTATGAAGTTTTCTATGACTATATAACTGATTTTCTTCGATATCAAAAGGATAGTGAAAGAATTAAGGTATTATGCGTAAACTTTAGAAAATCATTTGATGCCAACAGTTTCATGGACGACGACCATAACCTAGTTTGGAGGTTTAGTAAAATATTTAACCAACTTGTTGCAGACCTGTTGATTGTTCCAAGGTATTATGAAGATGTAAGTTATCTAAATTATCCTTTGTATGACCCCTTTTTCGGTTTTATAAAAGAAAACCTAAATGACAAAATAGTAAATGTTCATACGTTGAACCACGACTTGTTTTTTGACCATATGGCAAAAAAGCATTCAAGTCTATGGCAACATTTTACAGACGGTTTTACTGAATATGGGTCTCCATATTATGGACTTGCTCACGTCGACCATAAAGCAACAGATGGAAATGTTCACAAAGCTTACAAAATAAGGTTGAGGTATTATAATGGAGATTATGATAATAAGCTTCGACTATTTAAACTCCATGGCAGCATTGATAACTGCATTTTACATAATACAAAGACGCAAGAAATTGTAAGAATTAAAAGAGATTTCGGTGTTAGTGAATTTCTTATGGAACGGTATGATGAAGAAGCAAAAAAGTACTATTATGAAAGACCATTTGCTAATAACGAGCCGGATTATTTGACTGGTACAACAGAAAAAATCAGACAATACAATCAACCTTTTTATGAAAATTTATTTAC
>JANRMC010000237.1:0-29700 GCA_033761915.1 Flavihumibacter sp. | reverse complement strand
CCACCACTTCATACAATGTAATCAGTGGTAAAGGTACAATAAACAGTTACCTGCAATTAAATATTCAAAACAATAGCAGTGGCACTGCAGCCAGTTCTGATGTGGTGGCTACCGCCAATAACGGATCTGAAAGTGCCAACTTTGTAAATATGGGTATTAATGGTGGCGGCAATACCAGTACCGGTGTATTAGGTGGCGCCAATACCGCTTATTTATATTCAACTGGTAACGACTTTGCTATTGGTAATGGAACAAACAATGCAGAATTAAAATTTTTTACCACTACCAGCAGTACTAATACAGAAAGGATGCGTATTGATGGTACAACGGGCAATGTTGCTATAGGTACCAGCACATTTAATGGCACCGCCCCCGAAAAATTATTGGTAGATGCCGGCACCACCACTTCATACAATGTAATTAGTGGTAAGGGTTCAATAAACAGTTACCTGCAACTAAACATTCAAAACAACAGTAGTGGTACTACAGCCAGCTCTGATGTGGTGGCTACTGCCAATAACGGATCTGAAAGTGCCAACTTTGTAAACATGGGTATTAATGGTGGCGGCAATACCAGTACCGGCGTATTAGGTGGTGCCAATACCGCTTACTTATATGCAACTGGTAACGACTTTGCTATTGGTAATGCTACTTCTGCTAAAGATTTAGTGTTTTTTACAGGTGGCACCACTGCTTCTAATGAAAGAGTACGTGTTACAGCGACTACACTACAACCGGGTGCAGACAATGCAATTTCTAATGGAACTTCTGCCAGAAGATGGAGTGTGGTGTATGCTGCTAACGGTACCATACAAACATCTGATGTGCGTTTAAAAACAAATATTACCAATTTGCAATATGGTTTAAAAGAAGTAATGCAACTGCAACCTGTTGCTTACGATTGGAAAGATAACAGCGGACATAAAATTGGTTTAATAGCGCAAGAGGTGAAGAAAATTGTACCCGAAGTGGTGGTGGGCGATGAAACCAAAGAAAACCTGGGTATGAATTATGCAGAGCTGGTGCCGGTGTTAATTAATTCTGTAAAAGAACTGAAAACAGAAATTACAGAACTGCAAAAACAAATTGCCGAATTAAAAAAGCAAACAAAAAAATAAAATGTTTTTAAATTTTTCCAGCCATAGTTTTTCATAGCAGCAGCCTTGCGTCGCAAGCACTTTAACAGCAGTGCCAATGGCAGCAATACAACGGCCGCCACCTGCACTGCCGATGAACGGATTGCGACGCAACTATGCTGCTATTGTTTACCACCGCTGGTATTAAAAAATACCCCCCACCCAATATCTGTAATATGAAAAAACTTGTCTTTACCTTATTTGTAAGCTATTGTACCATACAGTCTGTAAATGCACAGCTGGGTATTGGTACCACCAGCCCCAATTCTATGTTAGATGTGCGTGGTTCTTTTGCAGCCAACTACAGAGCTGTAACGGGCACGGCTACCATAGCCGCTACTGATAACACTGTAGTGTTTACCGGCACCTCTGCAGCTACATTAACATTACCCACTGCCATTGGCATTGAAGGGCGTGTTTACTGGATAAAAAATGCCAGCACCACATCGCCCACACCTACTTTAACTATCAGCACCACCTCTTCTCAAACAATAGATGGTAACCCCAACTGGGCTATGGATGAGCCTAATGAAAGCATTCGTGTGGTAAGCGATGGCAGTAACTGGTATGTATTAAACCAGGATGTGCCGGTTGCTAAAACCAGTACTACAGGCGGTGCCTGGTTAGAAGGTGGTAACCGTGTTAGCGCAGCAAAAAACTTTGGCACTATAACCAACTATCACCTGCCTTTTATTACCAATAACCTGGAGCGTATGCGTTTGACAACAGGTGGATTTTTAGGATTGGGAACTACTTCACCAGTGGGTCGCTTTCATGCGGTAAGTGAAAGTTCTGAAAGTGGTGATGATTATGTTTTTGATGACTATGGTGCGGGAATTTCGCAGGGTTTTTATTTTACAAAATCTCGCGGTACAGTTGCTTCTCCTACAAATCTTGCTCAAAACGACCAGATAGGATGGATACGCTTTGTACCCCGTTATAATGGTTCTTTGGGTTTTAGCAATGGCTCATCAATGGAAGCCTATTACCGGGGGGATGGTACTACCGGTTTAACCGATTTACGTTTTTTTACCAGTGGCAGTGAAAGATTGCGGATTAACGAAAGCGGTAATGTAGGCATAGGCTCTTCTACGTTTAACAGCACCAATCCAGAGAAATTACTGGTTGATGTTGGCTCTACCGGTTCTTACAACGTAATCAGCGGCCGGGGTAATTTAAATAACTATCTGCAGCTGAATATTAAAAATAATTCAAATGGTACCAGTGCCAGCAGTGATATTGTTGCAACCGCTAATAATGGTAATGAAAGCACCAATTACATAGATATGGGTATCAACTCAGGTGGTTACAGTAACACTTCTTTACCCATTTTGGATGGTATTAATACAGCTTATTTTTATGCTACGGGGCGTAACTTTTTTATTGGCAATGGTACAGTGGGCAGAGATCTTATTTTCTTTACCAATGGTTTTGCCAACGCTGATGAAAAAATGCGGATTTTAAGTGGAGGCAATGTGGGTATTGGTACTACTGCCCCTGCAGATAAACTATCTGTGGCAGGTATTGCAGCACCATCTGCAGACAATACCTATACGCTTGGAAAAAGTGCTTTGCGCTGGAGTGCCGTATATGCCGCTAATGGTACTATACAAACATCTGATGCCCGTTTAAAAACTAATATTCAGCCCCTGCGGTACGGACTTAAAGAGGTATTACAGCTGAAGCCGGTTTCTTATAACTGGATAGATGCAAGCATGCCTGATGGAAAAATTGGTTTAATAGCACAAGAAGTAAAAGCAGTAATACCCGAAGTGGTGGTAGGCGATGAAACCAAAGAAAACCTGGGTATGAATTATGCTGAGTTGGTGCCTGTGTTAATTAATGCAGTAAAAGAACAGCAGGAGCAGATTGATGCTATAGAAAAGAAAATTTATGCGGCTAAAAAATCAGCCAAACAGAAGCGCCATTAATAAATACAAAAAGCAATGAAAATGACATTTAAAATATATAGCTTCTTTTTATGTGTTCTTGCATGTACAGCTGGTTATGCGCAAGTGGGTGTGGGTACCACATCGCCAGCTTCTGGTTTTGATGTTGAAGGGGCCGTGGCAATGAATGTGAGAAGCGTAACTGCTGGTACTACGGCAGATATCAATGATCAGGTTATTGTTTTTACCGGTACATCAGCAGCCACCATTACATTACCCACTGCTGTTGGTGCAGAGGGGCGTATATACTGGATAAAAAATGCCAGCAGCACATTGCCTGTGCCTGTTTTAACAGTGGCTACCACTTCTTCTCAAACTATAGATGCGCAAAGCAACTGGTTGCTGGATGAACCGTATGAAGTAATACGATTGGTAAGTGATGGCGCCAATTGGAAGGTGGTAAGTCAGAATACCGCAGTAAGAAAAACTTCTACTACAGGGTCAGCATGGTTACAGGGCGGCAATAATTTAAAAACAACCAAATCTATGGGGGCAATTGAAAACTATGCTTTAGGTTTTATAACAAATAATATTGAGCAGATGCGTATAAATAATGCCGGCTTGTTTGGTATGGGTACCACATCGCCTACTGCAAGATGGCATATTGTAAATGATAATGATGATGCAGCCAATGACTACTACATGGAAGATTATGGAACCAATACACAGGGGTTCTTTATACGCAGATCAAGAGGCAGTGTTACCGTACCCGGCGATTTGCAGAATGGAGATTTAATTTCTCAATTCAGATTTACAGGAAGGTATAACGGAAGTGTTACAAATGCAACCGGTTCAGGCTTAGATGCCTATTATACGGGTAACGGCACCACTAACAGTACAGACCTTCGCATGTATACTTCTAACGGAGAAAAAATGATACTGAATGCAACCGGTTATGTGGGTATTGGTACCAGTACATTTGATGGAACCTACCCAGAGAAGCTGATTGTAGATGCAGGATCCAGCACTTCTTATAACGTTATAAGTGGCCGGGGCGACTTAAATAACTATTTACAGCTAAACATCCGTAATTCAAACAGTGGCACAACGGCCAGTCAGGACCTTGTGGCCACCGCAAATAACGGAACAGAGAGTATTAATTATATAGATATGGGTATTAACTCTGGTGGATACAGTAGTACGTTAATACCAATTTTAGATGGCCCCAATGAAGCTTATCTGTTTTCTACGGGAAATGATTTAAAAGTAGGTAACGGTTCTGCAACATACGATCTGGGTTTTTTTACCAACGGATTTGCAACCGCCAACGAACGATTGCGTATACTGGCTTCAGGTAATGTGGGTATTGGCACCACTTCTCCAGCTGATAAGCTTTCGGTAGCAGGTATTATGGCACCTTCGGCAGATAATACCTATACCATTGGCTCTTCAACCAATAGGTGGAGTGCAGTATATGCTGCCAATGGTACTATTCAAACGTCAGATATAAGGTTAAAGAAAAACATTTTACCATTACAGTATGGTATTAAAGAATTAAAACAACTGCAAGCTGTTTCTTACAATTGGTTATTACAGCCAGAACAGGAAAATAAAATTGGGTTGATAGCACAACAGGTTCAGCAACTGATACCAGAAGTGGTTATTGGTGATGCCGCAAAACAAAAGCTGGGTTTAAATTATGCCGAGTTGGTACCTGTTTTAATTAATACACTGAAACAACAGCAACAACAATTAGAACGCCTTAAAAAAGAGGCCGCAGCATTATAAATTTTAAAGAATTGTCTTATCCAATATAAACCAGACAAAATGAAAAACGCTAAACTTATTTTTACGGCCTGTTTATTACTAAATAGCATAAGCATGCTTGCTCAAACCGATGTGCAAAATACCGGCACCTTATATATTTCAGGAAGCAGCGATGTGGTGTATATAACCGGAGGATTTACCAATACCAGCAGTGGTGCACTCACCAATAATGGAAGCTTGTATGTGCGCCAGACATTAACTAACGGACAGGCATCAATGGCCACGGGTACCGGTACCTTATATTTAAATGGCACCAGCGCACAATCTGTTGCAGGAACGCAACCTTTTAAAACATATGACCTGGTTACTAATAATTCTTCTGGCATAACGCTGAATAATAATCTGAGTGTTGCCAATGCACATACTTTTACCAGTGGTGTAATTGCAAGTTCTGCTACACCTAACTATCTTATTTATGAAGCAGGTTCATCTTATTCTGGCGCTGCAGATAGCCGGCACGTAAGCGGTTGGGTAACCAAAATTGGTAGCACAGATTTTACCTTTCCGGTTGGTAATGGCACTTACTTAAGAAGTATTGCTATTGCAAACTTATCTGCAAGCTCTGAGTTTAATTGTAAACACAACGGCAGTACACAAAACCAATCAAATATTCAATGGCCATTAACCGTGGTAGACGCTTATGAATATTGGAATATGCCACGTGTTAGTGGCGGTACGGCAGATGTAACACTTAACTGGGATAATAGCAAAGTAACTTTTCCTAACTATACCATCGCAGACATTCGTGTTACACAGTATGAAGGTATCTGGACCAGCCGTGGCGGTACTGCATCTGGCAATGCTACTACAACCGGTACAATTACAGCAACTACTGTAAATAATTTCGGCGAATTTACTTTTGGCAGTTTGTCGTTTGCAATACCATTACGTTTTATAAGTATTACCGGACAGCGTAAAAACAATTACAACAATATTGAGTGGAAAGTGGCAGAAACAGAAGACATCACTCATTTTGTAGTGGAACGCAGCGGTAACGGCTCTCAGTATACAACCATTGGTACAGTATCGGCACAAAGAAATTTAAACACCTACTCATTTAAAGATGATGCAGCATTAACCGGCACAAACTGGTATCGTATTGCGGGTATCAATCAGTCGGGTGCTAAAATTTATTCAAGAGTGGTGCCTATTGCAGCTAATGGAAGAAATGTAGATATGTACGTGGTAAATAATCCCGTTAAACAAAGCATACGCATCAGCGCCGGAGATAATAACAAAGGCAACTATGAGTATGGTATTTATACTAATTCCGGACAGTTATTGCAAAAAGGCCGTTTAACCATAGGCGGTGCAGGTATATATAATATTACACTGCAGGCAGCCGTTAAGCCGGGCGTATATGTGCTGGATGTACGGAGCAGTGCTACTCAGTTTACAGAAAGAATTGTGATTGAATAAAAAATAGCTGGTAATTTCAGTAGGGCACCTGTAACAGGTGCCCTACTTATTTAAATGGTTCAGCCATTGTACCGGCAGAGCCTATTGTTCTGTGCAATTTTTAGTAATTTCAATTTTTGGAAGAATTGGGTATAATAACACTACGTTTACCAACAAAAACCAGACATGAAAATTGGAATATACAGCAGGCTGTTAGATTGGGAGCAAAAAACTGAGGTACAACATTTTTTTGATGAAATGGTGAAGCAACAACTGGAGCCTGTTATTTACGCCCCTTTTTTTGAGCAAATTATCAATCATATAAAACTGCCTCCCAACCTATCTACTTTTGCTGTAGCCGATGATTTAGATGATAGTATTGAGTTTTTGGTAAGCCTTGGCGGAGATGGTACATTGCTAGATACAGTAACCCTGGTAAGAGATAAAAATATACCCGTTATGGGGGTTAATTTTGGCCGTCTTGGTTTTCTGGCCAATATCAGTAAAAAAGAAGTGGCCATTGCATTGGAAGGGGTGGTTAAAAGAAGCATTGTAGTAGATAAAAGATCGCTGATACACCTGGATACTTCTGAATCTATTTTTGGAGACGTGCCTTATGCTTTAAATGAGTTTGCCATTCACAAAACCGATACCTCTCCTATGATTAAAATTCATACCTATCTGAATGGCGATTTCTTAAACACCTATTGGGCAGATGGATTGATTGTAAGTACCCCCACCGGCTCCACCGGCTATTCTTTAAGTTGTAACGGCCCGATTGTTTTTCCGGAAAGTGGCAGTTTTGTAATTACACCGGTGGCACCTCATAATCTTAATGTACGCCCCATTATAGTGCCCGATAATAATATTATTTCTTTTGAAGTAGAGGGCAGGACCGATGATTTTATTTGCGCTTTAGACAGCCGCCGCCACGTGGTAAAGAAAAACCTGCAGCTGGCTGTAAAAAGAGAGGCATTTACCATGAGCCTGGTGCGGTTAAATGAAAATAACTTTTTAAAAACCCTGAGAGATAAGCTGATGTGGGGTTTAGACAGCCGCAATTAAGAATGTTAAATTTTTATAAACAACAAGGCCGCACAATAAAAGAAAACCCCCATTCTTACGTTATCCAAGGAATAATTTCCTATTTTGCAACTATGTTAAAAAGACTTTTATCCTTGATTGCGGTTTTCATAACCGTGCTTACCGCCACAGCTCAAAGAGAAAGCTTTGTACACCAGGGTGAATTTGGTTTAAGTGCAGGTGCCGCCCACTACTTTGGAGATTTAAATACCAAGGCCCGCTTAAACAGACCCAAAATGGCCATCGGTGCTTTCTTTCGCAAACAATTTGGTAATTATGTAGCATTAAGAGTGGCAGCCAACTATGCACAGTTGGGTTACTCAGATGTTTACAATACCCATAACGAATACCAATTGCGCCGTAACCTTAGTTTTAATACCAATGTTTGGGAACTGGCAGTAATGGGAGACTTTAACTTCTTTCGCTTTGAACCCGGTACCTTAGACTATGCTTTTACACCTTACGTCTCTATTGGTGTTAGCGCCTTTAGTTACGATCCGTATGCGTATTACCAGGGCCAAAAAGTTTTCTTGAGGCCGTTGGGTACAGAAGGACAAGGCTTGGCTGGTTATCCATCGCCATATGGCTCAATGGCATTTGCCATACCTTTTGGCGTAGGTATCAAATATAATATTAATGAGAAAGTAAATATTGGTTTTGAAGTAATCCACCGGTTTACCAATACCGATTATCTGGATGATGTAAGCAATAAATATGTAGACCCGGCCCTTTTTCCAAAATTACCCGATGGCTCTGCTTCTCTGGCAGAACTGTTAAGCGATAGAAGCGGCGAAACCGGCCCCGATAAAATTGGTTTTGTAAACGGCGTTGCCCGCCAACGAGGTTTTCCAAAACAAAAAGACCAGTTTGTAACAGCGCAGGTAACCTTATCATTCAATCTGTCTTCTTACCGTTGCCCCACAGCCAACTAAAAGAATGTATTAAAATAATATAAGCCGCTTTTAAAGCGGCTTTTTTTTGTAGCCAGCTTTTGTACACGTAGCAACATCCTTGCTACGCTCAGTTCAGCCACAGTGCCAGTAGCAGCAGATGTTGCAAACGTTTGCTGCGCACCAATCAAACAAACTGACCTTGTATGCAGCTAATTTGCTTTCTTTGTTGGCTTAATCAGAATTACAAATGATGAACGGATTGCGACGCAACAATGCCAAACCGGAGCCACTACAGCTGGTATCGTATAAAAATTATCTGGTTATTTTTTGCTGCACTTTTTTGGCAATGCTGCATTTTTCCTGCAACAACGCAACCGTTAAAACAGATGCCAATGCCTTATTTACTTTAATGGATAATACCGGTATTAATTTTACCAATACCATTACCAACACCAGAGACTTTAATATTTTCAGCTACCGCAATTTTTATAATGGTGCCGGTGTGGCAATAGGAGATATTAATAACGATGGACTGGCAGATGTTTTTTTAACAGCCAACATGGGTAGTAATAAGCTTTATTTGAATAAAGGTAACTGGAAGTTTGAAGACATATCTGACAAAGCAGGTATTAACGAAGCCAATAAATGGAATACAGGCGTGGTGATGGCAGATATTAATAATGACGGCTGGCTGGATATTTATGTTTGCAATGCCGGCATTGATAAACAGAACACGGGAGGAAACGCACTTTTTATTAATAACAAGAATCTGACCTTTACCAATAAAGCCGCCGCTTACGGGTTAAACGATAAAGGGTATACCACCCACGCCGCTTTTTTTGATTATGATATGGATGGCGATTTGGATTGCTACATTCTTAACAACAGTTTTATACCGGTTAATACTTTAAACTATTCTAATAAAAGAGAGTTGCGTGCAGAAGATTGGCCGGTGGCAGATTTTTTAAAAGGCGGTGGAGACAAGTTAATGCGCAACGATGGGGGTAAGTTTACAGATGTAAGTAAAGAAGCTGGTATTTATGGCAGCTTAATTGGCTTTGGGCTGGGCGTAACTGTGGGAGATGTAAATAACGACGGCTACCCGGATATTTATGTGAGCAACGATTTTTTTGAAAGAGACTATCTCTACATTAATAAAAAGAACGGAACCTTTACAGAAGAGCTGGAGCAGCGCATGCAACACATCAGCCACTCGTCTATGGGTGCAGATATGGCAGACGTAAATAATGATGGCTATCCTGATATTTTTGTAACAGAAATGCTGCCCGGCGATGATTACCGCCTTAAAACCACCACAGCTTTTGAAAGCGTGGATATACAACGGCTGAAAGTAAAGTCTGGTTTCTATAACCAGTTTATGCAAAATACCCTGCAGATAAATAACCAGAACGGAGAGTTTGTGGAAACAGCTTTTTACAGCGGCGTTGCTGCTACCGACTGGAGTTGGGGCGGATTGATTTTTGATGCAGATAACGATGGCAAAAACGATTTGTATGTGTGTAACGGCATCAATAACGATGTAACCGACCAGGATTTTATAGATTTTTTTGCCAATGATGTGGTGCAAAAAATGGTAATGACAGGAGAGAAGGAGGAAATAGAAAACATCATTCAGAAAATGCCTTCTCAAAAAATTGCTAACCGCGTATTCAGAAATAAAGGGGCGCTGCAGTTTGAAGATATTGGCAAAGCCTGGGGCTTTACAGAACCTTCTTTTTCTAATGGAGCGGCTTATGGAGATTTAGATAATGATGGTGATCTGGACCTGGTGGTAAACAACCTCAATCAGGCTTCTTTTGTGTATAAAAACAACAGCCGGGAGAAAAATAAGAACAACTACATTGGCCTAGCATTAAAAGGTACCGCCACAAATACCATGGCCATTGGTAGTATGGTTAAAATATATGCTGGTAACGAAGTCATAAACCGGGAGTTGATACCTACCCGCGGCATTCAATCTTCTATAGATTATAAAGTAATAGCAGGGCTTGGAAAGCAAAGTGTAGACTCTGTAGTTATTATATGGCCTAATAAAACATATACCAGTCTTATACAGCCGGCTATTAATAAAGTACATTCGGTAATACAGCAGGCAACAGATAAACCCTATTACTTTAAACTTGCTCAGGCAACGGCTTTATTAAGCCCTGTTACCAGTTCTTTTGATAAACATACTGAAGATGATTTTATAGACTCTTACTACGACAGAAATATACCCATGATGATTAGTCATGAAGGGCCTGCTACGGCAGTAGCAGATGTAAACAAAGATGGATTAGATGATATTTTTATAGGTGGTGCCAGCCGGCAGGCAGCACAACTGTATTTGCAAACAAACAATGGCTTTATAAAGAAGACAACACCTGCTTTTGATGTGAATGCAATTGCAGAAGATGTGGCGGCCACTTTTTTTGATGCGGATGGAGATGGCGATTCAGATTTATTAACCGGTAGTGGGGGTAATAACCGCGATAGTGGTAGCGTGGAATTGCAAAACCATTTATACCGTAACGATGGCAAAGGAAATTTTACGGAAGCAATTGGCAGTTTACCACATACAACGGCTAACACAAGTATTATTGCCCCACACGATTTTGATGGCGATGGAGATACAGATGTATTTATAGGCAGCAGAAGTTTTCCGCTTAATTACGGGCCCACACCACCCAGCTTTATTTGGGTAAACGATGGCAAAGGAAATTTTTCTGAATTAAACGCAACCAGCTACACTGCTTTGCATACTGTGGGTTTAGTAACCAGCGCCACCTGGGCCGATGTTAATGGAGACGCCATTAAAGAATTAATAGTGGTGGGGGAGTGGATGGCACCGCAAATATTTGCATATAAAAATAATCAGTTTACCCCGCTTGCAACGGGTTTAGAAAACCTGATGGGCTGGTGGCAATCTGTAACAGCAGCCGATTTAGATGGTGATGGCGATATGGATTTTGTATTGGGTAATATGGGAGAAAATGCCTACTTGCAGCCCAATGCCACTAACCCGGTAAAAATGTGGATGAATGATTTTGATGGCAACGGCGCACCAGAAAAAATTATAACACGAACTATAGAAGGGCAAGACATGCCCGTATTTTTGAAACGAGATTTAACCGATCAGGTGGTATCATTAAAAAAACAAAACCTGAAACATATTGATTTTGCCAAAAAATCTATTCAGCAGCTGTTTGATGCCAATGCTATGAAAAATGTGCAGGTTAAAACATTTAATTATAACAGCAGTTGTATTGCTGTTAATAATGGCAAAGGCGGGTTTACAGTGAACCCATTGCCGGTAATGGTGCAGCTATCCAGCGTTAATGCAATAAGTGTTACCGATGTAAATAATGATGGCAAACCCGATATAGTGGCCGGTGGCAATAAGCTAAGCTGGTTGCCGCAATTTTGCCGTTTAGATGCCAGCCTGGGCCATGTATTAATTAATAAAGGGGCAAATAATTTTGAGTGGTTGCCAAACCAGCAAAGCGGTTTACAACTGCGCGGAGAAATTAAACATATTGAACTGGTAAAGCGTTTAAAAAGCAAAGCATTATTAATTGTACGTAATAATGAACTGCCGGTGCTGTACCAATTACAGATAAAAAAATAATTTTTGTGGCCGGCAGTAGAACTGCTATTAAGCATCGTTGCGTCGCACCCTTGTACTGTTGTTGCAGTGTGCGACGCAACAATGCCCAACCAGGGTAGCACTGCCGGTAACCACCTGCTGAAATTAACACATGAGGTATTTTAAAAATAGTTTGGGCTGTTTATTACTGGTAGTATTGCTGCAGGCTTGCAGGCAACAACCGGCTGTGCCTGTGTTGTTTGAAGTGCTAGAAAGCAAAACAACCGGTATTGATTTTAGCAATAATCTTACCCCTACGCCTTCCTTCAACATGTTTAAGTACATGTATTTTTATAATGGTGCCGGTGTGGGCACCGGAGATTTTAATAAAGATGGCCTGCCCGATTTGTTTTTTGCAGCTAACCAGGGGGCCAATAAATTATACCTGAACGAAGGCGGTTTACATTTTAAAGATATTACAACCGCTGCGGGCATCACCAACGATGGTGGGTGGAGTACCGGTGTATCTGTTGCTGATATTAATAACGATGGTCTGCTGGATATTTACGTTTGCCGGGTGGGCAATTTTCAGCAGTTGCAAAGCAAAAACCAGTTATGGTTGTGCACTGGTATTACAAAAGATAGTATTCCTCAGTTTAAGGAAGCCGCGGCAGCATATGGCATTGCTTTTTCCGGCTTTAGCACACAGGCCGCTTTTTTAGATTATGATCTGGATGGTGATTTGGATATGTATCT
Source organism: Flavihumibacter sp. (assembly GCA_033761915.1). Classification (GTDB taxonomy): domain Bacteria; phylum Bacteroidota; class Bacteroidia; order Chitinophagales; family Chitinophagaceae; genus JACMLD01. Next base: position 17,132 of record JANRMC010000237.1, on the reverse strand, counting down.
GCTAAATCATTCGCTGCGGTTTAACGGAACCTTTGAACCAAGGGCTGCCTATGCCAATACCTACGATTCGCTGGCCGGCGACCGCTTTTACAGAAACGATGGTGCTGTATTTACAGATATAACCCGTAAAGCAGGTATTAACAGTTCTATCATAGGGTATGGTTTGGGTATTGCTGTATCAGATATTAATTTAGACGGCTACCCGGATATTTATATTGGTAACGATTTTCATGAAAACGATTACCTCTACATTAACCAGCGCAACGGAACTTTTAAAGATGAATTGAATAGTGCAGTAATGCATACCAGCCAGTTTTCTATGGGTGTGGATGTGGCTGATGTGGACAATGATGCCCAGCCTGAAATTATTTCTATGGATATGCTACCGGCAGATCCTTATATTTTAAAACGCAGCCTGGGCGAAGATGCCTTTGATATTTTCAGTTTTAAAATACGGCATGGCTATAATTACCAGTATGCCCGTAATAACCTGCAGTATAATAATGGTAATGGCCTATTTAGTGAAGTGGGTTTGTATGCTGGCGTATATGCCACAGACTGGAGTTGGGCACCGCTTTGGGTAGATTTTGATAACGATGGGTTAAAAGACCTGTTTATTTCTAATGGCATACCCAAGCGGCTGAATGATATTGATTATGTAAACTATGCTTCTAATGATGAGCTGCAGCAAAAAATTCGGGAAAACCAGTTGCAGGATAAAGACCTGGCGCTGATTGAAAAATTTCCGCAGATTAAGCTGCGCAATAAATTTTTTATTAATACCGGTAATTTAAAATTCAGCGATGCGGCCGCAGCCATACAAAATGATAAAGAAACTTATTCTAACGGAACAGTGGCTGCAGATTTTGATAATGATGGCGATATTGATATTGTGGTAAATAATATTGATGCAGCGGTATTAGTATACCGCAACACTACCAGTAAAAACGGAGCTAAAGATTTTATAACCCTTCAGTTAAGAGGTACAGCCACCAATACACAGGCTTTGGGTACTAAAGTAGTGGCATATACAAAAGCAGGTATCAGAACCTATGAAAAATGGCCGGTTCGTGGCTTTCAGTCTTCTATGGAAGTGCCGGTGCACATAGGTATAAAAAATACCGTACTGGATTCTGTATTGGTAATATGGCCCGATAACAGTTACGAAAAATTGCAACCAGCTGCAGGCTCGCAAACCAGTGCGGCGTATAAAAATAATTTACCGCTGTTTAATTATGCTAGGCTGCAAAAGCCATTTGAAACAACAGCAGGGTTTAGTACCAACAGTAGTGCAGGCTTAAATTACCTGCATACCGAGAACGATTTTGTAGAGTTTGACCGGGAACAACTGTTGCCGTTTATGCTTTCTAAAGAAGGACCAGGTGTTGCCGTGGCAGATATTGACCATGATGGATTGGAGGATGTGTTTATAGGCTCATCAAAAACATATAAACCTGCAGTGTTTTTACAAAACAGTAAAGGCAGTTTTATAAAGTCACTACAACCCTCGTTGGAGGCAGACAGTATGTATGAAGAAGTAAGCGCCTGCTGGGCCGATGTAAATAATGATACACATGTTGATTTGATTACTGCCAGTGGGGGTAATGAATATTATGGAAAAGATGAACACATGACGCCACGGTTGTTTTTAAACGATGGCAAAGGCAATCTTACTTTCAAACAAGGTGCCTTCAATGATGTTTACTTAACGGCCAGCATTGTTACCGCACAGGATATAAACGCAGATGGTAAAACAGATTTATTTATTGGCGCCCGTGCAGTGCCCTGGAAATACGGAGAGTTGCCGCATTCTTATTTCTTGCTAAATGATGGTACAGGAAATTTTAAAGATGCTACCGCTTCTCTTTGTAAAGAACAGGAAATACACGGGTTTGTTAAAAACGCACAATGGGCCGATTTGGATAAAGATGGTGATGCTGATTTGTTATTGGCGTTAGAGTGGGATGGTATAGTTGCCTATATGAATAACAAGGGTAAGTTTACCCGCAAGCAGCTTGCAGCCGAAAGTGGTTGGTGGAATTTTGCCACACCCGTTGATATAGATAATGACGGCGATTTGGATATCATTGCCGGCAACCTTGGTTTAAACAGCCGCTTACAGGCCAGCAACAAACAACCCGTGCATCTATATGTAAACGACTTTGACGGCAACGGCACCAAAGAACAAATACTTACTTATTTTTTAAATGACCGCGAACTGCCTTTTGCCAACAAAGCAGAATTAGAAAAGCAATTACCTGTTTTAAAAAAGAAATACCTGTATGCAGAAGAGTTTGCCAAAGCCAGTTTAAAAGATATGTTTGGCAGCGATAAATTAAATGCTTCAGAACTGCTTACTGCTAATTACTTTGCCAATGCCGTTTTTGTTAATGATGGTAAAATGAATTTCACAGCTGTTGCCCTGCCATGGCAGGCACAATTAAGTTCCTTAAAAGATGCTGCACTTATAAATGCTAATAACGATGCACTGCCAGATATTTTAATTGCCGGAAATTTTTATGAGAATAATATACAAATGGGCCGTTACGATGCCAGCTATGGCAATGTACTTATTAATAAAGGCAATGCACAATTTAGCTGTGTGCCACTAAAGGGGTTACCGGTAAAGGGGCAGGTGCGGCATATACAACCCATAATGGCGGGCGGTAAACAAAATTGGTTGCTGGTTCGTAATAACGATAGCAGCTTACTTATACAACAAGTGCATGAATAGTGCTCCGGCTGCATCGCTTTACTCAGCACCGTTGTGTCACTCACTGCAGCGGTAGTAAATAAATGAGCAAATAGCAGCATTAAAATACAACTGCTATGGGCGTAACGCAACAAAAGCGATGCATTTATACTGCAGTTGTTTACAAAAATTATTGCACCATATCTAAAAACTCCTGCTCAGTAATAATTTTAATGGTATTAATTTTTTTAGCTTTCTCCAGTTTAGATCCCGCATCTTCTCCCACCACCAGATAATTAAGCTTGGCACTTACACCACTTACTATTTGGCCGCCATTGGCTTCCACTTTTGCTTCAGCCTCGCTGCGTTTTAATTGTGTAAGCGTGCCGGTAAATAAAAAACTAAGACCGGTAAGGTTGCCGTCTGTTACCAATTGCTTTTTTTGGTTTTGCAAAGGCAGCCCTAACTGTTCTAATGCATACAGCATTTCTATATTAGCCGGATTGCTGAAAAAATGCTGAATACTACCGGCTACCTTTGGCCCAATATCTTCAAGTGCTTGTAATTGCTCTATGGTGTAATTTTTAAAATCGGTTAAATGGCTAACAGCATTTGCTAAAGTTTTTGCGGTGGTTTCTCCTACAAAGCGGATGCCCAATGCATAAATAAGCCGGTTAAGCGGTTGCTGTTTTGAGTTTTCAATCGCCGTTTTCAGGTTGTCGATTGATTTTTTTCCAAAGCCTTCCATTTTACTGATGGCTTCAAAATTCAGTGTATAAATGCCGGGTATATCGTGCAGCAGGTTTAATTCATAAAACTTGCGCACATTGGCATCTCCAAAGCCACGTATATCCATAGCATCTTTACTTACAAAATGTATAATGCGTTCCACCACCTGTGCGGGGCATTCAATATTAATACAACGCCATACGGCTTCTTCCGCCTCTTTAAAAAGCTGGCTGTTACATACCGGGCAATGCGTAGGAAATATAATGGGCTTTTCTGCTCCGGTGCGTAAATCAGGCATTGATTTTACAATCTGCGGAATAACATCCCCGGCTCTTTCAATTAAAACGGAGTCGCCAATTTGCAGGTCTTTTTCTTTAATATATTCTTCATTATGTACAGAAATACTGCTAACCGTAACACCGCCAATGGGCACGGGTTCTAGTTTAGCAACGGGTGTTACAGCGCCGGTTCGGCCCACCTGAAATTCTATATTCAATAGTTTGCTGGTGCCCTGCCTTGCTTTAAACTTATAAGCAATGGCCCAGCGTGGGTGGTGCGATGTCATACCCATTTTTTCCTGCAGGGCCAGGTTATTTACTTTTATCACCATGCCATCAATTTCATAGGGCAAATCATCCCGCTTTATTTCAAAGGCATTGCAGTAGTCAATTACCGCATCAATACCCTGCACTACTGTTTTTTCTTTTTGCGGACTACGAAAACCCAATTGCCATAACATTTCTAAAGAACCGGCGTGGGTGTTAAGTTCTTTAGGCAGGGTTGTACCCGCAGCAAGGGTGTAATAACTTACATGGTATACAAAAGCTTCCAGGTGTCTTTTTTGTACTTCAGCGGGGTCTTTTACTCTTAAGGTGCCTGCAGCAGAATTGCGTGGGTTAGCCAATGGTGTTAAGCCCTGTTCTGTTAATAGTTGGTTGTAGCGTGCAAAATTGCTTTTACTAATCAGCACTTCGCCCCGAATTTCTACCTGTTGCAAACCGTAATCAGAAAATTTTGCTGAGAGCGGTATGGTTTTTATTTGTTTAATATTAGTAGTTATCTCATCCCCGCTTTCTCCATCGCCCCGGGTGGCACCCCGCACCAGTAAATTGTTTTCATATATTAAAGAAATGCTGCCACCATCAAATTTTGGTTCTACGCAGTATTCTATGGTATCCAAACCGGTTAATTCCCGGGCTTTCCGGTCAAAATCTTTTAAATCTTCTGCATTGTAAGAATTGTCTAAAGATAACATAGGCACCAGGTGCTGAGCCGCCGGAAACTCTTTGGTTAAGCCTTTGGCCACGCGTTGGGTGGGGCTATCTGCTGTTATCAATGTTGGGTTGGCAGCTTCTAACTTTTCTAAAGCTTTAAATAACTGGTCGTATTCAAAATCGCTTATCAGTGGGTCGTTTAATATATAATACCGATGCTCATGAAAGCGCAGGCATTGCCGCAGGCTTTCTATGGTGGTTACTGTAATAGTTTCGGGGTGCTTTAAAAAATTAGCGGTTTGTGTTTGCAGCTGGTTTGTTTGGGTATTGCTATACATAAAAGAAATTGGGCAATAAAGATAATGGCTAAGCCAATTGCAGCTAACGCTGCGATAGCAGGTTTTTTGTAACCGGCCATATATCGCTATGCAGCTCCGGTTGCGTCGCACTCTTCAACTATGGTATCAGGTATTGGGCTAAGCCCCTAAAACCTATTCTTCTGCTGAAGTGTGCGACGCAACGGCTGCTGAAATGGGGCTTGCCGTTGGGTTTCAAAAAATTTCCGCAAAAAAAAGATGTACTCCGTACACAAAAAATATTCAACAAAATTTCTTCATGTGGATTTTTTACTAAAGATTTGTGTACTTTTTACACATCGCAAACGATGTAATTAGTACGATAGTCAATAAAAATCTGCAAAACTAAAAAACGATTGTTATGCTGTTGAGAAAGTTAGTGCAGCGAATGCTCAGTCTTGTGCTGTGTCTTTCATTGCTTCTTCCCGCTGCGTTTTCACAAACAAAAATTATTACAGGTAAAATTACTGATGCCAAAGATGGTTCTCCGGTGGCAGGTGCAAGTGTTACACCCAAGGGCAAAACCAGTGGCACATCTACCGACGCGGCAGGTGATTTTAAAATTACTGTAGATAATGATGTTACTGTTTTGGTAGTTACATCGGTTGGCTACACCCGCCAGGAAATAACTATTACTGGCAGTACTGCCAATGTGGTATTGGCTGCCAGTTCTAACAACTTGAATGAAGTGGTGGTGGTAGGTTATGGTACCCAGCGTAAAAAAGACTTAACCGGTGCTGTAACATCCGTATCATCAAAAGACTTTGTAAAAGGTGCTTTGCAAACGCCTGAGCAGCTCATAGCTGGTAAGGTAGCGGGTGTGCAAATTACATCTAACAGTGGTGCGCCCGGTGCCGGCAGCCGCATCCGCATACGTGGCGGTGCTTCTTTAAATGCCAGTAACGATCCACTGATTGTAATTGATGGTGTGCCGGTTGACAATGCAAATGTAGCTGGTGCCGTAAACCCGCTAAACCTGATTAACCCAAACGATATTGAAAACTTTACCATATTAAAAGACCCGTCTGCGGCTGCTATCTATGGTTCAAGAGCTTCTAACGGTGTTATATTAATTACCACCAAGAAAGGTAAAAAAGGTAAAGTAAAATATAATTTCAGCCTGCAGGGTTTTTTACAGCAACCTGCTAATAAGGTTGATATTTTAAGTGCTGATCAATTAAGTGCAGTTGTAAAGGCAAAAGGTACTTCTACAGACGTTGCTAAGCTTGGCAGTGTTAATACAGACTGGCAGGATGAAATTTATAAAAATGCATTGGGCCAGGATGTTAACCTGAGTGCAAGTGGTGCTGTTTTGGATGGTAAATTACCGTTTCGTATTTCTGGTGGTTTCTTAAACCAGGATGGTATTTTACGAACCGATAATTTTAAACGTCTGACTGGTGCTATTAATTTAAGTCCACGGTTTTTAAAAGAGAAGTTGAAAGTAGATCTGAATTTTAAAATTGCTAAAACCAGCAATCATTTTGCAGATGGTGGTGCAATTGGCAATGCCGTTTCTTTTGACCCTACAAAACCAGTTCGTTCCACCAGCAACCGTTACGGCGGTTATTGGGAGTGGCTGGATCCGGATGGATTGCCTACTCAACTTTCTAACAGAAACCCGGTTGCTTTATTAAACTTTAGAGATAATAATAGCGATGTTACGCGTATGATTGGTAACATACAATTTGATTACCAATTGCCTTTTATCAAAGGCTTGCGTGCTAATCTGAATCTTGGTTTTGATAAGCAAAATGGAGAAGGAACCGCTAAAATGAGTGATAGTGCAGCGGCTGAGTACAGAAGAAAAGGTTCTAATAACTTTTATAAGCAGGGTCGTGAAAATAAATTGTTGGATGCTTACCTGAACTATGCAAAAGATATAAAATCTATTAATAGTCGTATAGACCTGATGGCTGGTTACGGTTACCAGGATTTTAAATACCTTGATTATTTCTATGCAGATTACCGTTACAACGGTGTGGATGTAGTGCCGGGAAGTACGCCCAATTTTGCCAGTTCGGATGCGGGTTATACTTTAATATCTTACTACGGCCGTTTAAACTATACATTGGCTAATAAGTATGTATTAACCGTTAATGGCCGTACAGACGGATCATCTCGCTTTGCTAAAAATAATCGTTGGGGATTCTTCCCATCAGCTGCATTGGCGTGGAGAGTGAGTGAAGAGGATTTCCTGAAGAATTCAAAAGTGGTATCTGACCTTAAGTTCAGAGTAGGGTATGGTATTACCGGTCAGCAGGATATTGGTCCATTATACGGTTATTTAACCAGTTACTCATTAAGTAATAATCAGGCTTTGTATCAATTTGGCAATGAGTATGTAAACTTATTGCGCCCCGCGGCTTATGATCCGGATTTACGTTGGGAAACCACAAAGAATTTGAATGTGGGTATTGACTTTGGTTTTATAGACAACCGCATCAGTGGTACTATTGAAGCTTTTAACCGTAAGACAGAAGACCTGTTAAGTGTGGTTCCTATTCCTGCATTATCTAATTTCTCAAATCAATTATTTACCAATGTAGGTAATATTGAAAGTAAGGGTATTGAGTTTTCTTTAAACACAGTGCCAGTACAGCGCAGAGATTTAGAGTGGAATCTTGGATTTAATATTACTTATGTAAGTCCTGAGATTACAAACCTGTTAGTAAATCAGGATCCTAATTTTACTGGTATTGCAGTAGGTGGTATTTCGGGCGGTACAGGTAATACTATTCAACGTCATATTGTAGGACAGCGTCCTTCATCCTTTTACGTGTACCAGCAAATTTATGATGCTAACAATAAGCCCATTGAAGGTTTATATGAAGACTTAAACCGCGATGGTATTATAAATGAAAAAGACCTGCGCATATTTAAAAACCCGGAAGCTAATGTGTTTGTGGGTATAAATACCAGTGTTACTTATAAAAAGTTTACTGGTGGTTTTGTAATGCGTGGCAGTTTTGGTAATTATAACTATAACAATTTTCAGTCTAACACCGGTGTGTTACGTGCATTAATAAACCCATTAGGTTTTATTGCTAATGGTTCTACTAATTACTTAGAAACAGGTTTTAGCAATAACCAGTATTTTTCTGATTATTATGTACAGAATGCTTCATTTCTGCGCATGGATAATATCAGTCTGGGTTATGACATGGGAGAGGTGTTTAAAAATGCCCGCCTGCGTTTATCAGCCAATGTTCAAAACGCATTCATCATTACAAAATACAAGGGCTTAGATCCGGAGTTAAACGGTGGTATTGATAATACTATTTATCCGCGTCCCCGCACATTTGTAATAGGAGCCAACTTAGATTTTTAAAATATTAAAGATTGAAACATATGAAACGTATAGCATTATTCTTAACCTTAGCAATAGCAAGTACTGTAGTACTTACTTCCTGCCATAAAGATTTGGATAAGCTGCCACCCAATACTCTTGCGCCTGACCAGGTTTATAAAGATGAAGCTGGTTATAAACAGGTACTGGCAAAAGTATATGGAAGTATGGCTTTAACTGGTAATACCGGGCCTGCAGGTTCTGGTGATGTGGCCGGTATAGATGAAGGAACTTCTGACTTTTTACGTTTGTTCTGGAAAGCGCAGGAGTTATCTACCGACGAGGCTATTGTGGCATGGAATGACCCCGGTATCCAGGATTTTCATAACATGAACTGGAGTAGTAATAACCCAATGCTGATTGGTTTATATGGCCGTTCCATGTACATTATTACACTATGCAATGAATTTTTAAGAGAGAGCACTGCAGATAGAGTAGCCAGCCGTGGCATTACCGGCACTGCTGCCACTAATATTGCAGCAATGCGTGCAGAAGCCAGGTTTGTACGGGCCTTTCAATATTGGGTGTTAATGGATTTGTATGCTAACCCCGGTTTTGCTACTGATGCAGACCCCATAGGTAAATTCAACCCTAAGCAAACCAACCGTACAGAATTGTTTGCTTTTATTGAGTCTGAATTAAAGGCAATTGATGCAGATTTACCTGCAGCAAAAGCCAATGCTTATGGACGTGCGGATAAAGCGGCTGCATGGGCCTTGTTATCTCGCCTATATTTAAATGCCAATGTTTATATTAAGCAGGATAAGTATACCGATGCTATTACGTACGCTAAAAAAGTAATTGATGCAAGCGGTTATGCTTTATTATCTGATTACCGCTGGTTATTACTGGCCGACAATAATGTAAATAATAACGAGTTTATTTTTACTTTAAACTATGATGGTGTTAAAACCAAAAATTTTGGAGGCACTACTTTTATGGTAAATGCTTCCGTAGGCGGAGACATGGATCGTAATGTTTCTGGTTTAGGTGGATGGGGTGGTATACGTGCCACTAAAAATTTGCCTCAGCAGTTTCCAGATGTGAATGGTAACACCGATAAGCGGGCCCAGTTTTTTACCGCCCATAATCTGGAGATTAATAATATTTCTGAGTTTAAAGACGGTTATGGTGTAACTAAATATCGTAACCGTACCCGTGCCGGAGGCTTTGGTTCAGACCCCGATAAAACATTTGCTGATGTAGATTTCCCTGTCTTTCGTTTAGCAGAAATGTACCTGAACTATGCAGAAGCTGTAAAACGCGGAGGCTCTGGTGGTACCGAAGCACAAGCTATTATTTACATCAATAATCTGCGTCAACGTGCTTATGGCAATGCAACCGGCAATATTGGTTCATATGATCTTCCTTTTATTTTAAATGAGAGAGCCCGTGAATTGTATTGGGAAGGTTTAAGAAGAACCGATCTGGTACGCTTTGGACAGTTTACAGAAGCAACGTATTTGTGGCCCTGGAAAGGTGGTGTAAAAGACGGCCGTGCGGTGGAAGATTTCCGTAAAATTTATCCTATACCTGCGCCGGAAGTTGCTGCAAACCCTAACCTGGTACAAAACCCCGGTTATTAATTAAAACATTTAATTTATTTGGTTATGAAACAATTAATAAAAATATGCTGTTTAATAGCACTGGTTGCAGTGGCTTGTAAAAAACAGGAAAATAAAATATACCTGGAGGGTGGTACTGCACCTGTGCTGGCTGCCAGCACTACAACAGTTAGCCTGGTACCAGGTCAGGAGTCTAATACAGCTTTAGTATTAAATTGGACTAACCCCAATTATTTCTTTACCACAGGTACCAGCTCTCATAACGTTACCTATGTTTTTGAAATGGATACAGCGGGTGCCAATTTCAACAGCAAATCAAAATACACTACACAGTATACCAGTGAGCTTTCTAAAAAATTTACGGTTGGTGAGCTGAATGCTATTTTAGGCAACTCTATGTTGCTCACATTGGGCCGTCCTTACAGTTTAGATATTCGTATTACTTCTGCTATTAAACCAGATAATATTTCAAGTACTGATTTATTTGCAGCCAAACTTACTTCTAATGTAATACGCTTTACTGCCACCCCGTTTGCACCACCCCCTAAAGTAGAAGTGCCAACAGCCGGCACACTTTGGATTGTAGGCGATGCTGTAAACTCTGGATGGCAAAACCCATTACCAGCCCCCTATGACGTTAACCAGAAATTTACCAAACTGTCTAATACCTTATATGAATTAACAGTACCTCTTAAAAACAGCGGTGGCTATAAATTAATACAAGAACAAGGCAACTGGGGTACACAATATAAATTTGTTACGGGTACTGCATTGGGAGGCACTTTTGAAAAAAGAGATGCTGATCCCGCATTTCCGGCACCGTCAGAAGCGGGTAATTACAAGCTTACTTTCAATTTTCAAACCGGCAATTTTACTGCGGTTAAGCAATAATTAATATTTAAAAGAAAGCTATATGAAACTGATAAATAAAATATATGCTATCGCATTGCTTGCCCTTGTATCAATAGCGGCCGCCTGCGATAAAAAAGATGAACTGCCTTTTTATGAAAATGGTACGGCTGTTGTATTAACAGCATCTGCCAGCGCCGTGGCACCAGCCCCGGCAGACTCTAATAATACTTCTTTAAAACTTACATGGACCAGTCCCAACTATAAAACAGATGAGGCTACAGTAAAATATATCATTGAGGTAGACTCTGCAGGCCGCAACTTTTCTAAAGCAGTTAGTAAAACCGTAACCGGTAAACTGGAGTATGCTTTTGTAGCAAAAGAATTAAACGCCATTTTGTTGGGTTTTGGTTTCAATTTCAATGTTGCATACGATATTAATGTGAGGGTAACTTCTTCTTATGGCAATAACAACGAGCAATACAAAAGCAATGTGCTAACTATTAAAGCAACACCGTATAAAATACCACCCAAAGTAGCGTTACCCGGCAGTGGTAAATTGTTTATTGTTGGTGATGCTTCACAAGGTGGCTGGAACAACCCGGTACCCGTACCAACCCAGGAATTAAGCCGTATTGATGAAACAACTTTTGGTGGCATCTTTCAATTAAATGGCGGTAAAGAATATTTAATACTACCTGTTAATGGCAGCTGGGATAATAAATATGCCATTGCCAATAAAGGTGCAGCAGGTGCCAGTGCGGCAGGAGACTTCTTTGCTTCTAACGGACCTGGCGATAATTTTCCGGCACCCGCTAATAATGGTTTGTATAAAATTATTTTAGATTTTCAAACTGGTAAGTACAATGTAACTGAGTTTACACAGCAGCATGGCTTACCCGCTAACCTGTTTATTGTAGGCGGTGCCACACCCGGTGGTTGGAACAACCCAGTGCCAGTGCCCTCTCAGCAATTAACCCGTGTTAACAGCACCCAGTGGCAATTAACATTGGCGTTAAAAAAGAACGAGAAATACCTGTTCTTACCAGAAAACGGTAACTGGGGTAAAAAGTTTGGGGTAGAAGATGATGCCGTACCCGGTGTTAAATTAGCCGGTAAACTGGCCCCTGAAGGGAAAGATATTCCCGCGCCAGATGAAGATGCTTCTTACAAAATTGTGTTTGATCTGGTTAATAATACCTACAAGTTAACCAAACAATAAAATAATTAAAACCGGGGAGGTGCTGCATATTGTGGCGTCTTCCCGGTTTTTTATGTAGCCAACTGCACCACTTTGTGCAGCGGCTGTTGCCACGCTCGGTTCATCGGTAGTGCTTATCGCAGCAATTAAAGGCAGCAAATACATTATTTCCACTTTTTTCTGTTCACAGCTTAGGTTTTTTACAATCTGTACCCTTCTTTTAAATTCTAAAAGGGCGGTTGTATAAAATAAATGCACCCGCCATCGTTATAGCATGGCTGGCGGCTGTTTGTTGTTTTAATACCTGCATTGTTTTTGCAGTACAGCAAAGCGCTGCCGCCCAAGGGTGCGACGCAACAACTGACCCTGTATGCACCCCTGCCGGTATCATAAAAAAAGCAGGTAACAAAAGCCTGCAGCAAATAACAGTTCAATTAAAAGTATGAGTAACTTGTACAACAAATTATTTTCTATGAAAAAATTGGTGTTAACCGCAACCTTTATTGTTTGCGGGGTGTGTATGGCAGCAGCGCAGTTGCTAACTGTTACCCCCAGCTTTCCCAGAGATACCACTTCTATTTCTATTATTACAGATTGCACCAAGGGCAACCAGGGCCTGTTAAACTATGCAGATGTAAACGATGTATATGTGCACGTGGGTGTTATTACCAACCTTAGTACCAGCCCCACTGATTGGAAGTATGTAAAGTTTACCAACTTTAATGCACCCAACCCTGCAGCAAAAGCAGAAAATATCAGTGCCAATAAATACCGGTATATTATTACCCGCATCAGAGATTTTTTTGGGGTACCGGCCGGCGAAACCATTAAGAAAGTAACTTTTTTATTGCGTAACGGTGCCGGTACTGTAGTGCAAAGAAATATTGATGGCAGCGATATGTATATTGATGTGTATGACCCTGCATTGGTAAATACCAAATTTGTTGAACCTTTTATGCAGCCACGCTATGTGCCCACACCAGAACCTATTACCAAAAGCGTGGGTGATAATATTAATATATTTTACCTAAGCTCTCAAACCGGCGACCTGCGCATTTACTTTAATGGCACTGCTGTTGCCTTTGCGCCGGCTTCTAACAGTATTAACATAGCCCCATTAATTACAGCAAGTGGCAACCAGCAAATTGTAGGAGAGGCTGTAGTGGGTGCCACCACCAAAAGAGATACTATTAGTTTTTATGTGGCACCGCCTACTAATATTTTTCCGTTGCCGGCTGGTGTAAGAGATGGTATTAATTATGAAAGCGGCGACACATCTGCCATACTGGTTTTGCGGGCTCCTTCAAAATCGAGAGTGAATGTTTTGGGCGATTTTAATAACTGGACCGAACAGGCCAGCTATCAAATGAATAAAACCCCCGATGGAAAATTCTTTTGGCTACGGCTTACTGGTTTAACACCGGGCACAGAATATGGCTATCAATACCTGGTGGATGGTACTATTAAAATAGGAGACCCCTACACACAAAAAGTATTAGACCCCAATAATGATGGCTTTATAAGCAGCGCTACTTACCCGGGTTTAAAACCTTATCCAACGGGTAAAACATCGGGTATTGTAAGTGTATTACAAACCAATGAGCCGGGTTATAGCTGGCAGGTAAATAATTTTAGCCGTCCAGATAAGAGGAGTATTGTAATGTATGAGCTACTGGTAAGAGATTTTGTAGAGGCACACGACTGGAAAACACTGAAAGACACCCTCAGCTATTTAAAAACTCTGGGCATTAATGCCATACATGTTATGCCCTTTAATGAGTTTGAAGGTAATTTAAGCTGGGGCTATAACCCTAACTACTACTTTGCACCCGATAAATATTACGGCCCTAAAAATACTTTAAAAGCATTTATTGATGAGTGCCATAAAAATGGTATTGCTGTAATAATGGATATGGTGTTAAACCATTCTTTTGGCACCTCTCCAATGGTGCAACTGTATTTTGATGGTGGTTTAAACAGGCCTGCATCCAATAATCCATGGTTTAACCCCGTAGCCAAACATGCTTTTAATGTGGGTTATGATATGAACCATGAAAGTGCAGATACCAAATACTTTTTTAACCGCGTAACCGAGTTTTGGTTAAAAGAGTATAAGCTGGATGGCTTTCGCTTTGATCTGAGTAAAGGCTTTACACAAACACAAACCTGTGATGGTAACGGGGATAATTGTAACGTAAATAACTGGAGCAATTACGATGCTTCAAGGGTTGCTATCTGGAAAAGATATTACGATTCGCTGCAGGTTTATGGCCCGGGTTCTTATGTGATACTGGAACATTTTGCGGCTAACAATGAAGAAGCAGAATTGAGTGATTACGGAATGATGTTATGGGGCAACCTTAATTATAATTTTAATGAAGCTACCATGGGGTATACCTCTACCTCAAATTTTGAAGGCGCCTTACATACAGCACGTGGCTGGAGCAAGCCACACCTGATAGCCTATATGGAAAGTCATGATGAAGAACGATTGATGTATAAGAATATAAACTTTGGTAACAGTGCCGGCAGCTACAGCACAAAAAATTTAAATACCGGTTTAAGAAGAAATGAAATGGCAGCCGCTTACTTGTTTATGATGCCAGGCCCCAAACTTATATGGCAGTTTGGTGAGTTGGGGTATGATTATTCTATAAACACATGCCCCAACGGCACTGTAAACAACAGTTGCCGTACAGATAATAAGCCCATTAAATGGGATTATAAGCAGGTAACAGAAAGAAAACGCCTGTATGAAGTATATGCAGCGTTATTAAAACTACGGCAACATCCTTTATTTAAAGATGCATTTACGGGTAACCGGGTAGATAGAAGTTTATCGGGTGGTTTTAAATGGTTAAAGGTTACTACCGATACTTCAAACATATTAGTGGTGGGTAATTTTGATGTAAACAATACAACCGGAACCGTTACTTTTCAAAACAGCGGTACCTGGTATGATTATTTAACGGGAGAAACCATTACTGCTACCGGTAGTGCTCAAAGCATATTTCTGCAGGCTGGCGAGTACCATGTGTATGTAAACAGAAATGTAACCAATGTTATTACCACACCTGTAACAGATATTATTTATGCCGCTGGCAAAATAAGGCTCATCACCTATCCAAACCCTGTTATTAATACCAATGCAGTCATAGAATATGAAATACCAGAAAATGGTGCAGTAAGCTTAAGCATCTCCAACCTGGCTGGCCAGCAGGTAGGGGCAGTACAGTATGGTTTCAAACTTAAAGGTGTTTATAAAGAGAATCTTAGTACTTTGCCAAAAAATAAACTAGCCAGCGGCATTTATTTGCTACACTTGCGGTTTGCTAATAAAACGTTAACCCAAAAACTGGTTATAACCAACTAAGGATTGCTCTAACTATGGGAACAGCCAACCAAAAAACCATTCAGCAGATACAGTCTGAAAACAGAGAATTTTTTAGAATTGCATTCTCTGTAGATTGTGTGATTTTTGGATTTCATAAAAATGAACTGAATGTATTATTGCTAAAATCTGATCTGGAAGAATTTAAAGATAAATGGTCTTTACTGGGAGACCTTGTACGAACCGATGAAAATTTGGATGACGCCCCTTATCGGATATTAAAAGAACGGACCGGCCTGAATGATGTGTTCTTAGAGCAGGTAAGTACGTTTGGAAATATTGACCGCCATCCGGCGGGCCGTGTAATAACAACCGTCTATTATTCCCTCATAAATGTAAAAGACCATCTCTTGCGTTTACAGCATCAGGAACTGTCATGGTTTCCGGTAACCAAATTACCACAGCTGGCATTTGATCATTATGAAATTTTGCAAACCTGCATTAAAAAATTGCAGGATAAAATAGATAAAGAACCGGTTGTATTTAACCTCTTGCCAGAAAAATTTTCACTTCGGGAACTACAAAATTTATACGAAGCAATTTTAGACACCAAGCTTGACAGAAGAAATTTTCGTAAAAAACTATTTTTGATGGATTGGTTAGCTGATGCCAATGAAATGGAACAGGATGTACCCCACCGGCCTGGTAAATTGTACCAGTACCGCAATAAGGCATTGGTTAATATTATTACAGCACAAACTGTAGTGCAATAATTTTTTTTTGGCGACCAGCTGTTGTAAGTCCAGCAACATCGTTGCGTCGCACACTTCAACGGCAGTACAATTATGCACCAAGGCCGTTTATAAAGAACCGCCTTCTGCAAATCGGGCACGGATGGTTAACTCCTGCGCAAATGTTTTACCCCCCTGGTAATCCATCATTCTTTTAAATGCCAGTTTTCCAAGATCTTCACCACTGGTTACCACATGCGTTATTTCGGGGTTAAAAAGAGTTGGTAAAAAGCCATTACTAATAGCTACCACAGAAATATCTTTCGGAACTTTTAATTCAGTCTGATAAACAGCTTTCATAACTCCTGTAAGAATTTCATCACTCATACAAAAAATAACATCGGGCCGCTGTTTGTTGTTAGAAAGATATTGAAGTGTTTTATGTGTTGCTTCCTCGCTGGAGTTGGCATGTGTAATTTCAAGACTGATTTGCTCATTACTGTTCTCAAGAGTTTCCTTAAATACCTGTTCCCTTTTCTTAGTAATGGAAAGATCAATATTTCCCAATACAGCAAGCAC
The DNA here is from genome assembly GCA_033761915.1 of Flavihumibacter sp. Classification (GTDB taxonomy): domain Bacteria; phylum Bacteroidota; class Bacteroidia; order Chitinophagales; family Chitinophagaceae; genus JACMLD01. The sequence goes on along the minus strand of JANRMC010000237.1, from coordinate 536 downwards.
CTTTCTTTTATTACTTTTTAAAATAGCATTGGCAGATATAATAGTAGCTTCTGCATCAGCAGAACAAATTTTATTGCAAGCTTCAAAATCGGGTACCTTATCACAAAAGATAATGGGGGTACCCGTTTCTTCAAGCTGTAAAAAAGGTTTAATGTCTTTGGTGTGCGAGGTAAGAGCTACAAATACACCCGCCACTCTATTCATGCGGCATAGCTTTAAGTTTTCTAATTCTGTTTCAGCATTGTTGGCAGATTGAAGAATGAGTAACATATAGTTCAACCTTCTGGCTTCTTCTTCAATAGCAGCAATAAAAGAATGGTAAAAGAAGTTTGATATTTCAGGTACTATCACCCCAAGAATATTACTCTTATTAGTACGCAGGTTAATTGCATATGTATTGGGCTCGTAATCCATTAACGCAGCTAATTCTTTTACTTTCTTCTTCGTTTCGTCAGAAATATCAGGGTGATTTTTTAACGCTCTTGAAACTGTAGAAATGCTTATGTTGAGTGTTTTTGATAGATTTTTCAGGGTTG
>JANRMC010000236.1:0-7608 GCA_033761915.1 Flavihumibacter sp. | reverse complement strand
TTATGTTTTGGATTAACACTTTTTAGCTGTGCAGGTAAGTTTTATACTTATAAACTAGCTGTAATTGAGCCTCAAAAAAATGACAACATGACTTTTGAAAACGATACAATGAAAGTTGTTTTCAATTTTACACACAAAGGCCTAGTCTTTAATATGTATAATAAAATTAACGAAGGAATAAAAATCAATTGGGATGAGTTGAGTTTGTCATGGAATGGAAATGCACAAAGAGTAGTCCATAAAGAAACGGGGATACTTAAGACTACAGATTTACAACCTCCAACTACAATTCCTCCTTATAGCAATCTAAGTGACATATTAATTCCTACAGATTATATTACAACATACTATCTGCGTGGGCAACCGACCCCACTCGTAATGAATGTTTTTACGGATGCTGATAAAAACAAGAAGGAGTTAGGAAAGAAGTTTCTAGCTAATAAAGGAAAAACAGCAAGTATATACATGCCTTACTATATAAAAGGACAATTCTACAGTAAAACATTTGTTTTTATAATTACGGATGTAATGGTTAGTAAATTTTCCCCTTCTTATAAAAAATAAAAACCTGAATTTCTTTTTTAACTGCCAAATCTCCCTGCACTCGGTGTAAGGTATTCGCCGCTCTCTGGTTTTTGTAAATATACCCGCTTTTGCAGGGTGTATTATTTGGGTTGTGTATTTGCCATACACCAGCAACAGAAACCAATAGGTTAGTAAGCCATCAGGGTTACATTAATCAGCATTGGTTGCGTCGCACCCTTCAGCGGCAGTGCAGGCATGAGCAATAGAAATAAAGCTGCTGTGTAAAAAACAAATGGCACCACCGCTTACAGCGGGGTGCCACAAAATGTTTAGTATAGCTTGCAAGGCACAAGTGTGCGACCCTTCGGTAAACTCAGGGTAAACTGCCACGCATTGCTGCTATAAGCACTACCGATAAAACGAGCGTGGCAACGGCTGCTTAATAGTAATACAAAAGCCGGGTACATAAAACTCTTCCTTAATAATCCACCAAAATATTCCTTAATGGAAATTTTAAAATCCTTGCTTTTGAAACAGCCTCTGCTGAAGCATTATAGTTTAGCACCTACAGATATAAAAAATGTTCTTCCATCGGCTGGTAACGCACCCGGGCCCGGATAGCCTCCTGCACGGCGGGTAAAATATCTTTCATCAAATAAGTTGTTGATCCCCGCTTTCAGGTTAAGCCCTTTTGAAAATTTATAACTGGCTGTTAAATCTGTTATTGTATAAGAAGGTATTAAACCTGTGTTTCCGTTTGCAGAAGGGGTAACCGTATTATTTGCATCACTAAAAGTTACTCCAACACTGCTTATTTGTGCAGTAAATAAAAAACCCTTGTATCCACCAGTGATGCCTCCTCTAAAAATAGTTGTTGGGGCATTCTCCACTTTCTTTCCCTTTGTAGTGGCATCTTTATGGTTGCCGCTGTATTTTGCATCAGTATAGCTGTAAGAACCAAAAATAATTAAATCAGCGTCTTTATTTTTCCAGAAGGCCCTAACGGCATTCAATTCCACATACCCTTCAAACCCTTTGCTGGTGCTGCTGCCAACATTTGTAATAAACCGGTATGAAGGTGATCCGCTAACCGTAATTGTGCCTACGCGGTTATCGTATTGCAAATAAAACCCGCTGATATCAAACTGAAGAAAGTTTTTGATTTTTCCCCGGTAACCTAAATCAATATTATATCCCCTGGCATCTTTTAATTCTGGGTCAACCACATCTGTTGTTGGTGGTGCCTGCAAATTGGCAAATTGAATAGGGCGGTATGCCTGTGCCATATTTGCATATATTTCTGTTGATTTTGTAATATGGTATTCTGTTCCCACACCTGCTAATACAAAACTATTGTCTCTGGTAATGTTTTGCAATATTATTTCAGAACCACCAGAAGTATACCCGTTGCGTCCGGCAGCACTGCCTTCCAGCCATTCGTAACGGATTCCCGGTATCACCAAAAACTTGTTAGTAATCCGAAAAATATTTTCTGCAAAGGCAGCTATATTTCTTGATTTAAAAGTAATGTCACGGGGATAGTTTCCAATAACAGTAATATCATAGCCGGTACCTGTTGTTCCCTTACCATCTGCCTGGCGGGTAGTGGTGCCTGTATATAAACGAATGCCGCCCGATAAACTGTTTTTTGTTTTACCAATATGATAGTCTGTGATAATTCGGCTTTCCAATCCGTAATTGCGGTATTGGTCAAGTGTAATTACCCGGTTATTATAGGTAAGGGTGGATGCGTTGATGCTATCTCTTACCGTAATGGGTTGTAAAAATCCAACACTGTTTCTGTCTCCTATTGTAGCAAACAGCTTTGTATTCCATCGGGTACTTTCATTGAATTGGTAATTGGCCATTAAAGCTGGGGTTGACCAGGTAATGTCAAACCAATTACGGCTGCGAAAACTTTGTTGCGCATCCTGTTTTATTTGAGCGTCGGTTAATCCGCCGGGCTGCTGGCTGCGGATATGTGAATGCATGAACTCGGCGGTTAGTGAAAATTTTTGCGTTACATGATAGGTAACCGTACCAAAGCCAGCATTGGTATAATAACGGCTGTTCTGTCTCCAGCCATCTCCATTCCGATGGTCAAAAAAAGTATAATAGTGCAGTTTACCCTTTTTGCCGCCAATAGCATTGTAACTATTGAATAAGCCATTACTGCCAACCGTTTGCTGGGTTTCAAATTCAAATGGTTTGGTAATTTCACTTCCGTTGCGGAGAATGTAATTTACCAGTCCGCCAAACTGTGGTCCGTATTGTAAAGAACCTTGTCCTCTTACCACTTCAATACGTTGTACTGCCTGTAGCTGTGGATTGTAATAAGCTTCGGGATAGCCGAATGGATCTGCTGCAATATCATAACCGTTCTGACGAATATTAAATTCCCAACTTCTGTTGGGGCTTAACCCACGTGCTGCAATACCAATCTGAATACCGCTGGGGTCGCTTTCCCAGATATGTATTCCGGGTACTTTTGCCAGCACCTGCCTCATATTATTGGTTACCACATTTCCCTGCACATTATCCAATACTATTAATGCACTTTTTTTACCGGCATAAATATTAGTACCAACAATTTCTGGTAGTTGCTGGTAATCACTTTTGCTGTTTCTGCCAACAACCGTAACATCAGGCAAACGCTTAATAATTGAAGTATCAATACTTTTTTGAATGTTTTGGGCATATGAAGCACCAATCGAAAAAATCAACAAGCCTAATACCATTCCTCTTTTTCTCATACATGTAATTTTGAGCCGCAAAGGTTAAAACAGTATTTATTTAACCACTTATGCAAAAAGGAAAACCAATTACCCAATCAGGAAAAACTGAAAAAATTGCAAACGGCCATTCACTTTTTTCGCTGTATCCTTCTTTCAGGCTTTGGATCAATAGAGCCTTGTAAATGCTAGTAAAAAAAACTTCTTTTAAACATACACCAGAGATGGAATTGCAGTAATATTTACCGGAATATTTGATTTTTGAAAAAAATGAATATAAAACCACGCGAATGAATGAAGTGATTGAGCTGATAAGCAGGACTGGCAAGGGCTCTGGGGGATAAAAAGAGAACAGGCTTCACAAAATGGAAGCCTGTCTCAACCGGTGACCCCGTCAGGATTCAAACCTGAAACCTTTTGATCCGTAGTCAAATGCTCTATTCAGTTGAGCTACGGGGCCTTTTTTGAATGGGCAGCAAAAATAAAGGAAAAACAGTTTTGGGCAAAATGAAACTGCTTTGATTTTAAAAAAAATTCAGTACCCCATGCTGGTACTGAATGTATTGGCTGTTACTCATAACTTATTTTAAATACGGGCCTTACTGGGTGCATATTTTGTTGCGGCTGATGTGTGCGACCCATTTGGTAAACTCAGGGTAAACTGCCTCGCATTGCTGCCATAGGCACTACTGACGAACCGAGCGTGGCAACGGCTGCCACAACCGTGTTACAGCTGCTGGTTACCCCTTAAAACTGCCAGCGTACAAAGGCTTCCATGGCGGCATAGTGGGTTAAACCCAGGCTTTCGTACAGCTTAGCCGTACTGCGGTTGCGTTCTTCGGCCCGCTGCCAAAACTCCCTTGCATCGCTGCCCTGAAAGGGGACCATGTCTTTTTGCGACTGGTGTATAAATATGCCGAAACGTTTTTTCATTACCTGTTCGGGGCTCATGGGTATGGCCATTTCAATTTCTTCAATATTCCACTCTTGCCAGGCGCCTTTATACAGCCACAGCCAGCAATCGTTTACCCAGGTTTCGCCGGCAGCTTTTATGCGTTTCAGTGCTTCCAGCACCACATTAAAGCAAACAATATGGGTGCCGTGCGGGTCGGCAAAGTCGCCGGCACAAAACACCTGATGGGGTTTTATTTTTCGCAGTAAGTCTATCGTTATCAGCACATCTTCTTCGCCCATAGGGTTTTTCTGAATGGTGCCGGTTTCGTAAAAAGGCAGGTTTTGAAAATGCCATTGCCCTTCTTTTAACCCTACGTAGCGGCAGGTGGCGGCCGCTTCGCAGCGGCGTATCAATCCTTTTATAGAACGTATTTCTGCCGTATCCGTCTGGTTCGATTTTTTGCTGGCCAGATAAGCCCGTGCATCGGCCAGTATTTTGGCCGATGTGTCGGTATCCATGCCAAACATATTTTCAAACCCAACGGCAAAATCTAAAAAGCGGGTTACAAACTCATCGGTAACGGCAATATTACCGCTGGTTTGGTAGGCCACATGTACTTCATGCCCCTGGTCGTGCAGGCGCATAAACGTACCGCCCATGCTTATAATATCATCATCGGGGTGCGGAGAAAAAATAATACTGCGTTTGGGATAGGGGCTCATCCGCTCGGGCGGGTTGGGCAATGGTGTGGGCTTGCCGCCGGGCCAGCCGGTAATACTATCCCGCAGCAGGTAATATACTTGCAGGTTTATTTCGTAGGCATCGCCTTTTTCCACCAGCAGTTCGCTAAGGCCACACTCATTATAATCGCTGTTGGTTAAACTTAAAATGGGTTTACCCAGTTTCAATGCCATATTCACCACCGCTTTCTTAATCAACTTGGGTGTCCACTCACAATCTCCGGCCAACCACGGACTTTTAAAACGGGTTAATTCAGAAGCAGCGGGCTCATCAGTAACAAATAATGTTTCTGTATGCTGTTGTAAAAAAGAAGCAGGTATCTGTTCTGTTAAATTGCCTTCAACGGCTTTTTGTAAAACGGGGGCTTTCATTTGTCCCCATGCCATTAACAAAATACGCTTGGCCTTCATAATGGTGCTAATGCCCATGGTAATGGCCAGGCGGGGCACTTTGCTAATGTTTTGAAACTCGTGACTGTTGGCAATGCGGGTAGAATTATCTAAAGGTACCAGGCGGGTTTTAGAAAATATACTCGCACCGGGTTCATTAAAACCAATATGGCCATTATTACCAATACCTAAAATTTGTAAATCAATACCACCGGCCGCTTCTATCATGGCTTCATATTCGGCGCAATGTTTTTTAATATCTTCTTTTTTTAATTCGCCATTGGGTATATGGCAGTTGGCGGGGGCTATATCCACATGTTTAAATAACTGCTCTTTCATAAAGCGGTTATAACTCTGCAGGGCATCGTTGTCAATAGGGTAATACTCATCCAGGTTAAATGTAACCACGTTTTTAAAACTCAATCCTTCTTCTTTGTGCATGCGCACCAGTTCTGCATACACTGTTTTGGGCGATGAGCCGGTAGCCAGCCCCAGCACACATTTTTGGCCGGCAGCTTGTTTGGCTTTAATAGTGTTGGCAATTTCCTGTGCAATAAATAGAGAGCCTTCTTTTAATGAAGGGTAAATACTAACCTGAATTTTCTCCAGAGAATCAATCATAGACATAAGCAAGCGGGTGGGTGTTTAATTAACGGAGGCGCTAAAATAAAACCATTTGCTGTAAAAACGAGTGTTATTTTTTTGCGGTTACCAGCAATGGTAACCCTAAGCAGCATCGTTGCGTCGCAAGCACTTCAGCGGCAGTGCCCATGGCAACAATTAAAAATCAAAGCGTAAAACATAAACTTCATTATTTTTATAAAAAAATTACAGCGTTTTGACAACCATTCTTACTTCGCAGCAATTAGATCTTACTATAAAACGTTTGGCGCACCAGGTTTTAGAAAACCATATTGATTTAAAAAATACCGTGTTTATAGGCATGCAGCCCCGTGGTATTTATGTAAGCGATCGTATTGTAGCAGAAATTAAAAAAGAAAAAACCGGTGAGGCAGTGGCATATGGCAAACTGGATATTACTTTTTACCGCGATGATGTGCGTGACCAGTTTCATACCGCCACAAAAACAGAAATGCCTTTTAATATTGATGGCAAAAATGTGGTGCTGATAGATGATGTATTGTACACTGGCCGTACCATAAGAGCGGCATTGGATGCTTTATTAGATTTTGGCCGTGCGGCAAAAGTAGAGCTGTGTATTTTGGTAGACCGCCGCTTTAACCGCCAACTGCCCATACAACCCGATTATACCGGCAAAGCAATTGATACCATCATTTCTCAGCGGGTAAAAGTATTAGCCGATACACACGAAGTAGTGATGTATGAATAATGTTTTTATAAAGTAAGGCACCTGCATCCAATAACTTGAAACCTGTAACCTCTCATGATTCAATCCATCAACGATTTTGAAAATGCTTTTTTTATTGGTGTGGCCGGCACGGGCATGAGTGCTATTGCACAATACCTGGCAGGCATCGGAAAAAGCATCAGCGGCAGCGACCGCTATTTTAAACCCGGCGAAGCCAACGATACCAAAACAAAACTGGAAGCTGGTGGTATTACCTGTTTTATGCAGGATGGTTCTGGTATTACAGTAAATACACAATTAGTGGTGGTGTCAACGGCTGTGGAAGATACGGTGCCCGAAGTACAAAAAGCCAAACAACTAAACATACCTATTGTAAAGCGCAGCGAGTTGCTGGCTATTATTGCTACCAGTAAAAAAACGATTGCAGTGGGCGGCACCAGTGGCAAGAGTACCACCAGTGCCATGATTTTTGATATACTGCAGCAGGCCGGTATGCAACCATCGGTAATTAGTGGTGCCGGCCTGGTAAGCCTGATTAAAGAAGGCAAAATAGGCAACGCACATGCGGGTGCCGGAGAATGGCTGGTGATAGAAGCCGATGAAAGCGATGGCTCTATTGTACAATATCATCCTGCTATTGGTTTGCTGTTAAACGTAGATAAAGACCATAAGGAAATAGATGTGCTGATGGAAGTATTTGAAGTATTTCAGAAAAACAGTGAGCGGTTTATTGTAAATCAATCGCACCCATTGGCAAAACAATTATCGGTTAGCAGCGAAAATGATTTTAGTCATGGCAATGAAGCAGCCCCGTATAAAGCAACCCATTTTAAACAACAGGGTTTGCACATTTCATTTACCATCAACCAGCAGGTTTTTGAAATGAATGTGGTGGGCAAACATAATATGGAGAATGCGTTGGCGGCTGTTACTGTTGCACAGCAGGTGGGTGTGCCTTTACAGGTGGCGGCAGCAGCTTTAAAAAAATATGAAGGC